>NZ_JAVJUO010000033.1:0-56367 GCF_040220555.1 Coleofasciculus sp. C1-SOL-03 | reverse complement strand
CACACCTTATTTGGTGGATTAGAATTGTAGGGGCGCATGGCGTGCGCCCGATTCAATGGTCAAATCTAATCCACAATTTTAGCCACGCCAGTAGGTTGGGTTGGCGCATGTTACTAGGGCAGCATGTAGGGCTAAAGTTCCCTACTACAAGCCTACTATTCCAGATGAGACGTTGCCTATCCTATACTGTCGCGGTTTCCCACTTAAGATAAGGCAACTTCGCTGCTGTCTCCCGAACCTGGTCAACTTGCTTCACCAATTGTCCGCAACTATCCCACGTTCCTGTAATCAGCGTTTGCCGAACCCCTTCAGGCATTGAAACAGAGGCTTGGAAGTCACCACAGCGAACCTCCATGGCTTCTAAATCTACCATTATCGGTGCTTGCGGATTCTCTTCTAAAATTCTTTGTAACTGCTTCACCGTTTCCGGTTCAGCCGTAACACAGGGAACCCCCATTGCCAAACAGTTACCAAAAAAGATTTCCGCAAAACTTTCGCCCACAATGGCTTGTATTCCCCATTTTGCCAAAGCTTGGGGCGCGTGTTCCCGCGAAGAACCACAGCCGAAGTTGCCGTTAACGACTAAAATATTTGCGCCTTGATACTGGGGACGGTCAAAGGGATGTTGCCCTTTTGCCTGGGTGCGGTCATCTGCAAAGGCTTTGTCTCCTAATCCTTCAAAGGTAACACAGCGCAAATAGCGAGCGGGGATAATTCTGTCGGTATCAATATCATTCCCCACAACAGGAACGCCTCGTCCTGAGACGGCTTTAACTTGACTCATGGATTCACTCCTTTTCTTCTATTCAAAAATATATCTCTATTTGGGCTAAGCAAGAGGAGGCGATTGAAATCGCTGCTAAACAAACAAAGTCCGCCTGCGCGGACTAGGTTATAAGGGGGAAGGAAAGGATAACTGTTTAGACAGACATCTATTAGTTTATCGTTGATTCCATAAGAATTACCCATAGACTTGTGTCAGATTACTCATCGAGGAGTCGTCGCAACTCATCACAGGCATGATGTAAAGAAGGTGGGGCATCGCTATCAAGTCCTTGAGGACAGATTTCCCTGGATAATTTTGTTGCCGAGGCTTTAGCTAAATCGATGGCATCCCATTTTCTAATTGCTGGAGAATTCTTGTAATCTGTTGTTTCATCGCAATTGTGTTCAATACTAATGTAGTAAAACCAGGTTTCAATATTTCTGGCTGGCACAAAAATGGCAATTTTATCGTTAGGCAACCTGGGATCTCGATTTAACTTGCCTTCCTGTTCATCTAATGCTGTGTGCAAAGAGCGCAATATGTCATTCATGCTATTAGTGTCGGCATCAATCATCACGACTATGGCACGATTTTGAAAATTTTTGCTTCTGTAACTTTTAACTAGAGGTGCATAATGCTTGATAACAAAGTCATTATTATTATTGACCTTTCTTCCTTTGAGATTAGGGAAATTTTTGATTTTGCGATTCTCAAATCCACAACAGATAAGATACTGTCTGATGAATCGCTCGTGAGCAATATCTTCACAGAAAATGACGACTTCTGGTTTATGGTCTTTACTCGTCATAAATCCATCCCAATTCGATTAGTTTAGCCAGTGATAATCCTGTGTCTTGTCGGTCAGTAATGGACTGTAGACGTATAATTCCTTCGTTGGCTCTCTCAAACCAATAACCCGAACTACTAGCCAAATAGTTAATGAGTGCAGGGTGATGGGAGATTAAAATGGCTTGTCCGTGACTATCTGCACCTGAACAGTGATCAAAAAGTGTACTCAGCCAAGGTTGTATTTCCGGTAAGGCGAGATAATTTTCCGGTTCATCAATACACAAAGTATAATCTTCATCAGGTGCACAATATATCAAAGTATAGAGGGCAATTAAAACTCGTTGACCATCTGATATTTCGTTAAGTTTGTAAGGCTTTTTACTGAGATTAGGGAAATATAATGATAAAACTTTCGCCTCTCCGATCAGCTCATTTTTAAACGAATCAAATCCATCTATTATCTGTCTTAATTTCATTGTGAGTTCAATGATTTTACCCTGATCCCCAGACAAATAACTATACCAAGCCGCATAGTTTGACATATCCCGTACTGGATACATCTCTTCTTGGCGACTCTCTGCCGTCATAAAAAAAGGATTAATCTGTACAAGTAAAAAACGATATATCCGCTTTTTAAACCAAGTCAGTTTTTGAGTATCCCATCTCTCAGGTACTAAACCTACAACAGAACGTGAGTAGTCCACAAATGGAATAAATTGTTCTCTTTTGTCAGGAGAATCATAATATATTTTTGCTTTCACAACAGGTTTACCTTGCTCTATTTCAATTCTGGAATCAGATAGTGGTTGTTCATCAAAACTCAAGCTCTCACGATGCATGATGGGAAGGGAATAATCGTGATGTGCAATTTCTAAAGAATATCTATAAATTCCTCCATTTCCTTCAATGTCTAATTCAAATTTTTGGATCGAGCGAGTTTCCCATCGAGTTAAATCTGTTCCTGGAAAAATTTGATTGACTTCAAACCTGTCTACAATGAAATATCGCAGTCTTTGTAACGCTGTGAAAACTGTGGTTTTCCCAGAACCATTAGCTCCTAGAAATAAACTAATATTATCTTCAAGCTTTATTTCAAAATTAACAAGACATTTAAAGTTATCTATATAGATTCTTTTTAACATAAATTTTCTCCTTAAAATTTGGATGCAAAAAGCTTGGGCATGAATATAAAATTAACAGTATTAAGTAGATTGAGTTAAGGTATTGTTACTCAATCTACCTAATCTTATCAGCTACTGCTGTTCATTCCTAATTTTCATAGAGAAGGCGATTAAGAATTTCTTGTCCGGCGGGATTGAATACCTGGAGACGAATAATTCTGGGATCATTCGGTCGCCATGCGACTTGATACTGATAATCCCCGTTGTTCCAGATATAAAGGCGGCGTTGAGGATTTCCCCGTACTTTCGCACCTCGGAGAACCAGGTTATCACCAGTTCGTTGATTAGTACCGTAGTACGTCAGGGCGTTGTTGCTATAGTTAATCGTGACCGACCATTCACCCCCTTGGAATGTCCCCAGAGGAACCCTAGCTTGGGCGACGACAGGTGTTTTAATGATAAACTCGGTAATTGTAGGCGCAGATAGACCGAGAATGGTAGCAAGTGCGATCGCTCTGATATTCATAGTATTTCCTCCGTTGCTGTAACATCAGCCTGGAAAGCAATTTCCGGCTAAAACGGTTTACTCTATAATTGAATTTCAACCCGTTTTAACTGAGATCTGGCAAAATTGGTAATACACCCCACATGACTCGCTCGGTGGGCAAGATTCACTACCTCTAATATAAGCGTTTCCCGCGTTATAATACTTGCCCGCGATCGCGGCGTGACCCAGCTAAAATTGTGGAATAGATTTTACCATTGAATCGGGCGCACGCCATGCGCCCCTACGGTTTCCGGGCTAATGGTTAATTCCTCCAATTAGGTGTGCCGAACCACTACTGGCGTGACTCAGCTAAAATTGTGGAATAGATTTTACCATTGAGTCGGGCGCACGCCATGCGCCCCTACGGTTTCCGGGCTAATGGTTAATTCCTCCAATAGGTGTGCTGAACCACTACTGGCGTGACCCAGCTAAAATTGTGGAATAGATTTTACCATTGAATCGGGCGCACGCCATGCGCCCCTACGGTTTCCGGGCTAATGGTTAATTCATCAATTAAGGTGTGTCACGCCACTACATAAAATTGGATCAAGCTTACTCCATTAAAGGCTTTCAACCCGTTTTAACGGGTTTTAGCTTTCAGCCAGAACTTGAGTTCTTGGCTGACTGGCTGGCTGGCTACTCACAATAACTGTCTAACATCAGAAACCTTCCCGTTAACCGCCGCCGCGACTACCATTGCTGGACTCATTAACAGCGTGCGTCCCGTAGCTGAACCCTGACGCCCTTTAAAATTACGGTTAGAGGAGGATGCACTAATCTGATCCCCTTGTAACTTATCCGGATTCATCGCCAAACACATGGAACATCCGGGCTCGCGCCACTCAAACCCCGCTTCGACAAAGATTTTATCCAATCCTTCGGCTTCGGCGTCTTTTTTGACTCGTTCTGAACCCGGAACAACAAACGCCTTCACCCCTTGGGCGACTCGCTTTCCTTGGGCAAATTGGGCGGCTTCTCGTAAATCTGTCAATCGTCCGTTGGTGCAACTTCCAATAAAACAGACATCGACTTTTGTTCCCTGAATCGGCGCACCAGGAATAAGCTGCATATACCGATAGGCTTCTTGGGCGATCGCACGTTCTGATTCGGGTAAACTATCAGGGATAGGAATCGCTTCATTGACGGCAATTCCCTGTCCCGGTGTAATTCCCCAGGTTACCGTTGGCGCAATCTCCGCCGCATCAAAGGTGACGATATCATCATAAACGGCATCCGCATCGGAACGCATACTGTTCCACCATTCCACGGCTTTATCCCAGTCTTCCCCTTTCGGCGCAAAATCTCGCCCTTTGAGATACTCATACGTCACCGGATCGGGATTAATATAACCACATCGGGCGCCGCCTTCAATGGACATATTGCACACCGTCATCCGTTCTTCCATCGTCATCTGCTCAAAGGTTGTGCCAGCATATTCATAAGCGTAGCCAACGCCACCTTTAACGCCTAGGGTGCGGATGATGTGCAGAATTACATCCTTGGCGTAAACACCGGGAGGAAGTTTCCCGTTAACTTCAATTTTGCGAACTTTAAGTTTAGACAGGGCGAGGGTTTGCGAGGCGAGGACATCCCGAACTTGAGACGTACCAATCCCAAACGCGATCGCACCAAACGCGCCATGAGTTGAAGTATGGGAATCCCCACAGGCGATCGTCATTCCGGGTTGGGTTAATCCCTGTTCTGGGGCAATCACATGGACAATCCCCTGATTCCCCGATCCTATATTATAGAAGCGAATCCCATAATCCTTACAGCTTTGTTCCAACACCTGCATCATCTCTTCGGCTAAGACATCCGCAAAAGGACGCGCCTGATTTTCGGTAGGAACGATATGATCCACAGTCGCCACCGTGCGATCGGGATACAGCACCTTTAATCCCCTTTCCCGCAACATGCCAAAGGCTTGGGGACTGGTGACTTCGTGGATTAAGTGTAAACCAATAAAGAGTTGAGTTTGACCCGAAGGCAAAGTACCGACGGTGTGGTAGTCCCAAACTTTATCGAATAGTGTTCTCTCGCTCATCTGCAAAAGGTCGTTATAGGATTTAAGGATAATCACCAGTCATCTATGAGGATAGATGCTGGAGCCTTCTATTTTATCGCGACTGTAGCATGGATCTGACCATTAAAAGAGCGATCGCATTTCCGATGGGGGGTGCGATCGCTCTTAGGTCAATAGCACTGACTTTAGAGTTTGTAGTAAGCGCTGTCTTCGCTTCTGGCACGCTTCGTGCCTACTACGAACCCAGCTTAAGTCAGTGGCATTCCTCTTAGGTCAGTCTACGCCCCATCAACGACAGCGTAACGCACCAGTGAGGGTTAAGATGGTGAATTGTGGCTTTGCCGAACAAATTCTACTGGACTGACACAGCGAAAATTGTGGGATAGGTTTGATCCTTTAATTGGGCGCAGGTCCTTGCGCCCCTACGGTTTCTGTGCGTAATTCTCATTCATCTTACTTAGGTTTACAACGCCACTACTAACAAATAGAATCAACTTAATGTTTAGCTATTTAAAACTAGAAGATTTTAGTTGTTTCACTAAATTTGAACTGCAAAGTATCACTAAGATTAATGTTTTCATAGGAGCAAACGATACGGGAAAAACCCATCTCATCAAACTGCTCTATACCATTGCTAAATCACTTGAAGAATTTACTAAACGGACTGAATCTGATCAACCTGATTGGCGAGAGGTTTTAGCAGAAAAACTTTTTTGGGTCTATCAACCAGAGAGTAATAAACTGGGTCAACTTGTTAAAAAAGGTGAAAGCCGTTTAAAAGTCGAAACGAGGCTATTAGACGAAAATTATTATTTCGCTTTCGGTAAAGATACAGCCCGACAAATTACAGATTGTACAGAGTTAGCACCAACACAACCTGGATTAAACGCCCTCTTTATTCCTCCCAAGGAAGTTCTGACTGCCTTGGATGCTATAGCTACCATTAACGAGCAACTGCAAATTTTTGGCTTTGATCATACCTATTATGATTTAATCAAAGCGCTGAGAGTTCCCACAACCAAGGGCAATATCCAGAAAAATCTCAAAGAAGTTCTCACATCTTTAGAGCATCTGCTTACCGGAGAAATTGTCAAAAAACAGGATCAGTTTATCTTCAAACGGGGGCGGGAAAAGTATGGGATGTCTCAACTAGCAGAAGGATTTAAGAAGCTGGGTATTTTAACGACCCTAATTCGTAATAGAAGTTTAAATCAGGGTACGATTTTATTTATCGATGAGCCAGAAGCAAATCTCCATCCCCAGGCAATTCATAGTCTGGTTGACATGCTATTTTTGTTAAGCAAAGCCGGAATTACAATTTATGCATCGACTCATAGTTATTCTGTGATCAAAAAATTGGAAATACTAGCTCGTAAACATCAAGAAAGTATACAACTATGCTCTCTCACAAAAAGCAACGGAGACATTACTGCTCAATTTAGTGATTTAAGCGAAGGAATGCCAGACAACCCAATTATTGACGCAGCCATAGAACTTTATGAAGAAGACGTAAGGCTGGAATTAGAACCATAGAAATGTCAATTTATCAAGAGAGTGGATTACAGATTACCCTACCTGATACAGAGAGGTTTCGCTTTCAAGATTGTTCTGGCTACAAAACTCTGAATGGTAAAAACCTATCAGAAATGGATTTTGGCTGGTGGGACTCGACAAAGAATAGTCTTTGGCTTTTAGATGTGAAAGATTACTCTCATTTAACTCCTACAGAAAGGTTGCCTGACTATCTTTTGGAAAATCTAGTCAATAAAGCAACAGATAGCTTATTGATTTTATCAGCCGTGTGGTTTGGCTCTGTAAAAGGTCAAGAGATTTGTTCAGAGTTACCTCTATCTTGCCGAACCTTCCCTAGCAAGCCTAAGAAGTTGAAGATAAGTAGTCGGACAAAAGAAAACGGTACTGTATTAAGTTTTGTTAATCACCCTCAAACCCTTACTGTTCCCTGTTCCCTGTTCCCTGTTCCCTAATCTCGACCGTTAACTTTAATTGTGTCCACCCACTTAGTATTTGTGTTAAAAATAACGAATTCTCTCCTTAAAGCTGAATTAAGTCCACTGAAAACTAGATTACTAGCGCGTTTGCAGGGGCGAATAGCACTTTTTGATATAAATAATGTAACATTAGCTGACCATGAAACAGGGATTAGAATGGGACTTCCAATCGCAACATTGCCAAGCTAAACAAACAGTGTTTGAGTGGGTTCCGACTGGGGAGGTTCAGACTCTGGATACTCCGGTTGAGACGTTTTACACTTCTTCTTCGCCAAGTCCAAACTTAGTCAAGTAAATCGTCTATACTGCGAGGCGGAAAAGTCCGCGCTTTGGCACGTTGTATCGCCGCAAGCAGACGCGCTGCATTCTCTGGTGACTGAAATAAATAAGCCGTTTCTATGATGCGGTTTAGTTCGTTGATCGGAATAATCGCCACACTCTCAGAACCATCACGAGTGACAATGACAGCTTCGCGGCTGGCAATAGCCTCTTCGTAAATTTTGTCAAAATTACTACACGCTTGGGTGTAGGTTATCTGGCTTGGCATTGTCTTATATTTGGTCTATTGGTTTAATAGTTTCTAATTGTTCCAGAAAGCCCTACCTAGAATCAGACAGATATATTGGTTTGAACTGCCGACATATTGGGGTAGGCACTTGATCATCAATAAACGCTTTGTGCAAATCAATTTTAGTATAAGTCGTTTCCCCGCCCTTTATATTGACTGAGACCGTTTCTCCACAACAACTGTTTTTTAACAATCCTTTAGCCGGAAGACGACTTAAATGGATAGGTTCAGAAATGGGCAGATTTTCAGCACATTGTTTGGATAGCTGAGTACACAAAATATGAGCCTCTGGAACCGATACACTTATTCCCTCTATAATTTCTTCACGAGGATTATTGAAACGATTGCGATCGATTGAAAAGATTATCAACTTAGGCTTTGTAAAATCACATAACTCTTGAGCAAATGCTTTGCCATCTGCACCACCCGGTTTTCCGCCATGATGAGGGAAGACAAGTATATCAGTGCTGATATCAGGTTCGTCCTGTAGCAGATTTTCCAATCCTATTTGGTCAATATCTGCCGCTAATATGGCAACTCGGTGAGAATCATGGACTATGCCAATCACAACAGATATGGAGTTGGAAGTCAATCGCCTCCCTTGTAAATCTCTTCCCCCAGCACCGCCGAGTATTAACTCAGGTGTTGGAGCCAGAACTTGTATATCTACTTGACCAATATTTAACCTTCCTGACTTGGTTGTAGTTAATTCCGTTGAAACTACTGTTCCAAAACGTTTCCTGGCATCTTTTAAAGCAATTCGTAGATCCTGCCAAATTTCACTCTTTTTAATGGCATCAGGATTTAAGTGAATATTATGTATCTTGAGATTCTCATCTAATAGCAGATTGACAATACCTGCAATATGGTCTGCATCTGCATGAGAAATTAAAATATGGGAAATGTCTTGAATCGCTCTATACTCAATAATTTCTCTTAATGTATTGCCATAGGGACAGTCAATAACAACCACACCCTCTGTATCTCGGAGAACAGCACAATTACCGTGACCAACATCTACAATAATCAGTTCAGGCAAGTCCATCATCGTCATCTGGCTCCGGTGCTAACTCAAATTTATCGAAGTATAAATCATCAGCATTATCCGCTCCAATATTAACGTGAGCAAATAGACGGACACCTTTTTTTAATGCATCAGCTCGAATAGTCTCAGGAATCAGTGAAGCTGGAAAACGGACAGCCTTAGAGGGATTCCAACCAGGGACAATTGCATCAACAACAGGCTCATTAGATGCTTGATCAAGGTCAACAATTCTTACTAATGTTCTAGAAGGTTTTCGGCTAATCGGCAGATGACCACCAAGTTCTTGTTGACAAGCTTCAATTCCTTTGGCAATGCTTGAAGCATTTGCTTTGTCTCGACTTAACAAGACAGGAATTTTTCGTCTCCATTTTCTAATGGAAGAAGAAGTGTCAATTTCTACAAACTGAGATATCAGTAACGAAGGAAACTTCCGATCATACAAGGTGGCAACTAATTCAGCACCCGAAAAATTAGCCAGTCCAGAATTAGTCAAGCGATTATCACAAATAGCACCTTGAGTATTTTCTAAAATAACTGATGCTAAATCATTGACATTTGTAAAATGTCCCTTGACGACTAAAAAAGGTTCATAGCCAGCGTCCTCTACTTCCCAACCAGTTGCTTGTGCTAATTCTGCTTCATCATCAACTATTGCTATTTTCTGATTAGATTGAATAACTGTCATAACAGCTAACCTCCAACAAGTGGTAGTTCTATGATAAATTCTGCCCCACCTAATTTTCCCTGAGCAATTGCCTGCACTTTTCCTCCCAAGTCAGTAACCGAATCTTTTACTATAGTTAGTCCCAATCCTGTACCCCCTAGTTTAGTTGTTTGACCCGGTAACCAAATGTCATTTAAGTTTATATCTCTAATTCCTAGACCATTATCTAAAATTTTGATCTGTACATAACTTTCGATAATCTCAGTAGAGATTAGTATCTGGCGTTCTTCTGTACGAGAGCCTTCTATAGTAAGAGCATTAATTGCATTAGTTAAAAGATTAGTAATAATTGCTTCTAAAAGAGCGGTACTTCCACGAATAAAAGCCTGAGCATCGCTATTGTTTTTTATGATTTTTATTTTGCTTTTTTCTAAAAATGGCTCAAATAATTTAATTATATCATCAATTGAATTAGAGACATCTACACGACCTGTACGACGTTTTTCACGCTTCAATAAGTGCAACGGAAAATTAGAAAAACTCAGCAACGACCTGCTGACTTGATAAAGCATTTCTACGGGCGGTGATAAAGATTCTTTATATATTATATTCCCTAGTAGTTCTTGACCTTTTTTTTCTATTCTTCTAGCTATGTTATTGATTAACGTAACTGGTTTACCAGACTCATGAGCAAAAACGGCTGCTGTTGTTCCGGCTGTCGCCAGACTTCGATAGAGTTGAAGATCTTCCCGTAGTGCTTTTGTTTCACGCTCTTTTGCTTCTTCGTACCTTTGAATCACCTTTCTGACTCGGGTACGATATTCCTTTGGCAGCGCTTCTTCGATAACATTTTCAATACTGGTTTTAGCATCAATAACATCACGGCTCGATTCTTGTTTGACTATTTGTCGTTTATTTTCAGTTTGTTTAAGCCTCTCTTTTGCCATCCAGTTCAATACATCAATGGCAAAGCGCTTTAGCTCAATAAAAGCTTCATTTTCTATAAAACCTAGTCTATCGGTCTTTTGGATCAACCGATCATCAGGATCATTGACAATTATCCGACCAATAACAGTACTGGTCGAGGGACGTACTTCTGGGTTTCTTGCTCGTGCATAATTTAATTTCAGCCAATCATCTCCTTGGTCGCCATAGGGTTTCACCCGCAAACCCCTGTGGTATAAATGAACATTACCCACTTCTGATAGCCATTCTCTAACCTGTCCGAAAGAAGCTGTTTTTGCAGAGAAATTTTGAGGATTGAGTAAAAATACCCATAACTCAAATTTTGCGGGTACTGTTTTGTAGTTTTCTTGAGAAATATCACTATCTTTTGCCTGAAATAGCAAGTTTTCTTTCCAGTCTAATACGGAGGCTTCTACAACTCCATCTCCATTAACTGACGACTTCAAATGATATTCAGCATCCTTCAAATAAGACTCATTGACTTGTTTTTCAAGATCAGCAAATTCTGGAGCAATCAGCCTAGGGCGGAAAGAGACACGACTATCAAATGGATCTGCCAAGAATAAAAGTTCTCTAGCTAATCTTTTAACCTCTCGCCGACCAAACTTTATACTTAAATCCTGAATAAAAATTTCAGTTCCTTGTGGTAAGTTAGTCCTATGTTCTTGGACATCGAAGGAAATGTCTTCCACAACAGAGGCTTGCTCAAAATCTTGCCAATTAATCGTCAGAGAATACTCAACTGCGGGTTCATTTTTAGGTCGGGTTTTTAAGTGTACTTTCGACCCTTGTCTCAACGCAGCTAACCGACCTAATCCCTTATCACCAACAGGTAGACGTCCCAGAGCAGTAGGTTCGCGGGCAGCTTTTTTTGACCGACCTAATACAAACCATCCCTCACTAATAGCCGCGATATCCATACCAATGCCGTTATCTGAAATCAGGATTGAACCACCTGTGGTGTCCGTATTGATCAGCTCTACTGTACATTGGGTCGCATCAGCATCATAAGAATTCTTTACCAATTCGATAATTCCTTGGTCTGGATTAGGAATCAGTTCTTCACCTAATCTATTCAGGATATTGGGTGAAAACTTAAAATGCATGATTTTATCGCTGTGACTTGAAAGCCAATCGCTCTGTTTAAGATCATACCTGATTTCCATCGATGGGGTCGAGCCACGAACAAGTACACCCATAGAAGAGACGAATGTAGGGGCGCAAGGCTTGCGCCCTCACCCCCTCTCATCTTATGAGAAACGCTATATACCTTCTATAAAAGAACGATCGCACCCCCATCGGAAATGCGATCGCTCTTTCTCAAGTCTATGCCCCATCAGGGACGCAGACGCTAAACACTCAAGACTTAGCCTTGTTGTTCTTCAACTTCAGCCACCATCAACAGTGTCTTCATCACCGAGTCAGGGTTCAAACTCATTGAGTCAATTCCCAACTCAACCAAGAACTTAGCAAACTCAGGATAGTCACTCGGCGCTTGACCGCAGATACCAATCTTACGACCATTCTTCTTCGCCTTCTCAATCACCATCCGCACCATTTCCTTAACCCCGTCGTTGCGCTCATCAAAGATGTGAGCCACCAAACCGGAGTCGCGGTCTAGACCCAAGGTTAACTGAGTCAGGTCATTGGAACCAATGGAGAACCCATCAAACACTTCACTGAACTGATCAGCCAAGATCACATTGCTGGGAATCTCACACATTACATAGACTTGGAGTCCATTTTCGCCACGCTTCAAGCCGTGTTTCTCCATTTCTGCCAGCACCTTGCGCCCTTCATCAGGGGTACGGCAGAAGGGAACCATGGGGATCACATTCGTTAAACCCATGTCATCCCGAACCCGCTTGATCGCTTGACACTCTAACCCATACGCTTCGGCATAGTTTTCATCGTAGTAACGAGACGCACCACGCCAGCCAATCATCGGGTTTTCTTCCTTCGGCTCAAACTGCTGACCGCCGAGGAGGTTGGCATATTCATTACTCTTGAAGTCGGACATCCGTAACACCACTGGGTTGGGATAGAATGCCGCTGCAATCATCGCCACACCCCGCGCCAACTTGTCTACGAAGAAGTCCGCCTTACGTTCGTAGAGGTAGGTCATCTTGTAGACTTCCCGCTTGACTGTAGCATCTTCGAGCTTGTCGAAGTTCAGCAGTGCCAAGGGGTGTGCCTTAATGTGATTAGCGATGATGAACTCTAAGCGAGCTAATCCTACACCATCGCAAGGAATCGCCGCCAAACCAAAGGCTTCTTCGGGGTTCCCCACATTCATCAAAATCTTGGTGCGGGTTGTGGGGAGGTTTTCCAGTTGGGTTTCTTGGATTTCAAAGGGTACGAGACCGTCGTAAACCCGTCCTTCTTCCCCTTCGGAACAGGAAACAGTGACCTCTTGTCCACTCTTAAGCACACCGGTGGCATCACCACAACCAACAATCGCGGGGATGCCCATTTCACGAGCAATAATTGCCGCGTGGCAAGTCCGTCCACCTTGGTTGGTGACAATGGCAGATGCCCGCTTCATGATTGGTTCCCAATCGGGGTCAGTCTTGTTGGTGACCAAGACTTCACCGGGTTCAAATTCATCAATCTTGTGGACATCCAGAATCACTTTGGCTTTGCCTTGACCAATCATTTCGCCAACGGCGCGACCCGTGACCGCCACCTCGGAGGTGCCTTTAAGCTGATAGCTCTTAAGGACACTCTTTGACTTCTGGGATTGGACGGTTTCTGGACGAGCTTGGACGATGTACAATTCCCCAGTTTCACCGTCTTTTGCCCACTCAATGTCCATGGGGGTATAGACACCCCGGACTTCGGAGTAGTGGTCTTCAATAATGCAACCCCAGCGAGCCAGTTGGAGAATTTCTTCGTCGTTGATGGCGTATTTGACTTGCTCAGGCTCTGACACGGGTACGTTCTTGGTCAGTTTCGTACCACCGATGTCATAAATCATCTTGATTTCTTTGCTGCCCAAGCGCTTTTCTAGAATCGGGCGATACCCGTCCTTGAGCGTTGGTTTGAATACAAAGTATTCGTCGGGGTTGACAGCACCTTGAACAACGTTTTCGCCCAAACCGTAGGCGGCGGTAACGAGGGCGGCATTCTTGAAGCCTGTTTCTGTGTCAATGGAGAACATGACCCCAGAGGAGGCTAAGTCAGAGCGCACCATTTTCTGCACACCAACGGACAGGGCGACATCAAAGTGATCAAACCCTTTGACTGTCCGATAGGAGATGGCGCGGTCAGTGAAGATGGAGGCAAAGCAACGATGGCAAGCGTCTAAAACGTCTAGGACACCGTAAACGTTCAGGTAGGTTTCTTGCTGACCCGCGAAACTGGCATCAGGCAAGTCTTCAGCCGTAGCGGATGAACGAACAGCTACGTCAACAGCTTGGCTTTTCTCCTTGCACTCTTCTTGATATTCCGGCTCGAAGCGATCGCAAAACTCAGCGGTGACCCCATACCGTTCACACAGCTTCAGGTAAGATTCTGCGATCGCGGTTCTCAGGTCTTCGGGGAACGGTGTATTCAGAATCAAAGACCGCGCTTGCTTACCCCGGACGCGCAGGTTATTCATATCCTCGACATCGAGGTCAGAAAACAGTTCGCGTAGCTTTTCTTCTAAACCTGCTTCCTTAATGAAGTAACGGTATGCATAAGCCGTCGTCGCGAATCCGGTGGGAACCCTGACGCCCTTAGCGGTCAGTTGCCGGATCATTTCACCCAGGGATGCATTTTTCCCACCCACCAAGGGAACATCGACAATTCCTACGTCCTCAAACCACAGCACTAGCGCTTGTTCTTTGGATGATTGAGATGATGTTGTTTCAGTAGCTGCAACCATTAAGTATTTCCTCCTACTCTTGGTTTCAGTGTTTTAGTTTACCGATACTCAGCCGAAAAAATTCCTTTAACTAATCTTTTCTTTAGGATTCGGCTGTTTTTTTATCGAACCATACATTATATTTAAATTCGTAGCGATTTACACATTTGTTTTTTGCCAACTCTTGCTACAGTCATAGTTATCATCAATCTTACACTCTATCTACCTCACTTTTAGTTGTTGAAGCCATTGGATCTAGCTATCATTTCCCCTCCTTATACTAGGCGGGATAACTGGGGGGTTTAACTTAGGGAATAGATCGCTCAATCCACACCTTGTCGCGCTTTGGCGGGTTTGTAGCCTGGAAAACTTAGGGCATTCTCCTGGAAGAATTACTTATGTTAAAGGAGAGCAGGGAATTCAGCAACAGTCCTTTATTTCAGAACAGTTCTACCATAGCAGACTATTCAGGAATAGACAAGCCGTAACAACTAATTTCAATCAGCGCAAACTATCCAACTCTATGAATATTAACAACCTAGATATTGTTTATCGAGGTTGGTAACGCAAATGATAGCACGGCTAGTTATACAGTCTTGGTTTAGATGCCTGCCATTTTTCCCTGATCCCCCCATATAATTGTCCAACATTGTCTATGCTATCCGCAAGATTTTTGTGTTGTTCTCAACCAAGTCGCCATAGTTAAGATAGGGAAATTTATATACTCAGTAGAGCAGATTGTCTTCTGGCAGATGTACCTCCGACCTACTATTACCTTGCTAGACATAATAGCGTAATCACAGATTCTGACAAGATCTAAATTAGGATTGTAAACTTATGTAAAACAAACACGCTGTATCGATCATGATTTCTCGTCGCACGCTGGTGAGCATTCTCTTGGCAAGCTGTCTGGCTTGCTTGACGTGGTTAAACGCCACTCCCGCCGCCTCTGCTCTCGGCGGTAAACAACCACCATTAAACGAGCCAGCACCAGAGTTCACGCTACCGACCAATAGTGGAGATGGGGAGGTATCGCTCTCCGATTACCGGGGGAAATGGGTGGTTCTGTACTTTTATCCCAAGGATTTCACCTCAGGTTGCACCTTAGAGGCTCGTCGCTTTCAGCAAGATTTGCCCAAATATATAGAGAGAAATGCCCAAATTGTGGGAGTGAGTGCGGATGATGTGGACTCCCATGCCGAGTTTTGTGACTCAGAAGGGTTAAAGTTTCCGCTTTTAGCCGATACAGATGGGTCAGTGAGTCAGGCGTATGGGTCTTGGATGGGATTTGTTTCCCTACGTCATACTTATCTCATTGATCCCGATGGCATCTTGCGGGAGATATTTCTTGGTGTTCGACCCGCGATTCACAGTACAGAGGTACTGGCACATTTGGATGAGTTGCAATCGATGACATAAACCTCATCCATTACCCGATCAGAAATTTGTAGGGGCGACCTGCTTGTATCAGTTAACAACTCCAGTCCATTCAATTGGCTCGGGTCGCCCTTTATACCCTTGGGCTTGATTTGACACGTATGGGAGACCGATGAACCGCCAACCCCTATATCTACCCTTTGCAGAAGGAAAATGGCAAATGAGAATGAGTCTCAAAGCCCTTGATCCCCAGGATTGGATTGAAATTGATGACCAGTTTGTCAAGTATTTGTTACAAAAAGATACGCTGCTCAAAACTCGACATTCAGAAGTATTTGCCAGTCTCCCCGGAACCGCAGCCAGTCAGCAAGAGGTGCTAGAGTTACTGCTGGATCATCTGCTGAAACGCTTTCCCCAACATTATCGACGCCACGGTCACGGTCAAAGGATTGAGGCGATCGCAACCCATCAAGTTTGGCATATCCCAGATTTCGAGTCAGCCCCTCTGGATTTAGCGGGGCGTCTGGTACAGGAAGATTTATTATTAATGGAGCGATCGCCTCAAGGATATCGTTTAGTCGCCGCTTCTCTCTGTTTTCCCTTGCGTTGGCGACTGCGAGAAAAGTTGGGATGTCCCCTGACTCAAATCCACTCCCCGGTTCCGGGATATTCTGAAAAGCTGGCGCATCCTGTGGATAGTGTGTTCAATCGCCTCAAATCTAGTCATCCGGTTTGGCGATTAAACTGGAGTATTGTCGAGTCCCCCGAACTATTTTTCCCTCCAGAGACAGCAAAACCCGGTTGGGAAACAACGATAAATTGCCAAAACGCTGGGGATAAGCTGTTTTTGAGAATTGAACGTCAGATATTAAGACGGTTAACTGGGAGTGGTGATATTCTGTTTACCGTGCGTACCTATGTGCATCCTTTGCGAGTGCTTGAAGATAAGCCCCAGATGGCGGAAAGTCTAGCGGAGATCATTCAACTCATGCCAGTTGAGATGCAGGAGTACAAAAACATTTTACCGATCCGCCCAGTGCTTCTGGGATATCTGGAGGAAATTGCCAACAGTTCAGTCTGTAGATCTCCGCAGGGTTATTAATAGAACAATTTTCGTCTTCCAGCTATTGCGATCGCTAATCAGCGGGGATTGGTACACGGTTGTTGTATGTAGTGCGAGCGTCTCGCTCGCTATTATCAGCGTCTCGCTGCCATCCTTGGATAGCTACGATTCTCCCCCCCGTGTAATTCAGACAGACAGCTTAGATTTTATCGCAGTGCTGTACACTTGATTTCCACGATGAGTCTAGGGTCAGACAATGCGATAACCCCGACCTTTGTCCAAGTCGGATATTGATGCATGAAATATCGATCTTTTATTTCCATAAACAGGGACAAATGGGGAATCATTAACGGTTGTGATCCTGAAGCCGAAGCGGGAGTTGTGACATGATACGTCACCATTTCCACAACATCATCAAAGGTTACGCCTGCGGTTAAGAGAACTTTCTTGACATTTTCAAACGCCTGGATAAACTGTGCTTCTATCCCCTCAACCACCTGTAAATTTTCGTCGCGACCCACTTGACCAGAGACATAAACGGTATTTCCGATTCTAATCCCTGGACAATAGTGATACTTTTCATAGAGGATTTCCATACCCGTGGGAATAATGACTTCACGAGTCGCGACCATAACTAATCTCCTTGCGTAGACAATCATGCCAATACTTTACCTCTGAATCCAGGGATAATCAGGGTAGGTTCGAGATTTTGGACTGTTAAGTTCAAAGACCGTCATTTGTCCTATGGTGAAATGTATGATCCTATTGGTTCATTAAATAAGGGGTCTGACCCCTCACTAACCTGAGCCGGGAATTTCTGGCTTCCTGTTCCCTGTCCCCCAATCTCAACGGGAAACTTGAATTGAATTCGACGACTTCCTGGTGTTATAACATCGGGAAATTCACTTAATATAGCGGTTTGGACGGACTCGGTAATAATACGGTGTGAAAAACTCGGTCAAATTCGGTAAAATGAAGTTATCAGTTATCAATTTAGTGATCCTGAGCATCTTAACTCAATTGTGAGTTAGGCATATTTAACCAACCGTGATCCGGCTACTGCGATCGCGGACTCTATAGGCAAAACTCCCGAATTAGCGGGAGATCAGGGAAAATCACGGGATATTCTGGATTTCTCGTCACCTTTCCCCGCCAGCCATGTCCTAGAATTGAATCGCACTGTGCGATCCGTCTTGGGCATGTCATGATTAAACGAACTATCAAGTTTTGATTTTTAGGGGTGCATCAATTGATTCATAAATCTTTGTCAGGAGTAAATCTCGCTCCAAATGTCGTCACGGTATCACTGCGCTCGCCGTCCCATAGTGTGCCACTTCAACAATGGCATTTTACCGATCAACCGATTATTAAAATTGGGCGCTGTGCGGATAACCATATTGTGCTACGAAGTTCGGTTGTCTCACGTTACCATCTGGAATTGCGGCGTATGGGAAACCGATGGAAATTGATTAACTTTGGTAACAATGGGACGTATAAGGATGGTCAACCGATTACGGAACTAGAAATTCAAAATGAAACTCTGGTTCGACTCGCCCTTTCAGGTCCCCAGTTGCAAATTAAGCTTAGCGCCACTGTGCCAGAACCGTTATTAAAGCTGCTTCGCCATCAAGATTCGGGTAATCATCCTCTTCCGGGACGATTACGCACCCTGTTTAGCGGAAGTTAAGTATCTGAACCGGATTGAGTATGACCCCTCCCTCACCCTCTCCTTGCCAAGGGGAGGGAACTCAAATGTACTTAATAATATACAAGCGCTCACGCCTAAAAGGTAGAAGGTGGATTGGGTTGAGACGATGAAAGATACTGAATGTGTTCGCTTCTTACAGTGGGCTTTACCTCAATTAAACCTACGTTGGGCGGGGTTCCGTAAGGTGCGAAAGCAAGCCTGTAAACGTATCCAACGGCGTCTCATTGAACTCGAACTATCTGATATTGACGCCTATCAATCTTATCTGAAAACTCATCCTGAAGAATGGACAATATTAGATCGCTACTGTCGAATTACAATTTCCCGATTTTATCGCGATCAACACATTTTCGCGCATTTGCAACAAGAACTATTACCCCAACTTATCCAGCTTTCCCAAGAACGAGGTGAAACAGAATTAGTCTGCTGGAGTGCTGGCTGTGCCTCTGGAGAAGAAGCGTATACCCTTTCTATTCTCTGGCATTTAGCTGAATTCTCTCAACGTTTTCACCGTTCACGGCGAATTATTGCAACTGACGCGAATGCCTATCTGTTGGAGAGAGCGAGAACAGGTTGTTATCAATGGGGAAGTTTAAAAGACATTCCGTCTGATTGGTTGGCAAAAAGCTTCACTAAATCTGATGAATTTTACTGTATTCGTCCTGAGTTTCGTGAAGGAATTGAGTTTAAACAACAGGATATTCGTACCAGTATGCCTTCTGAATCATTTCATTTGATACTGTGCCGGAATCTGGTTTTGACTTATTTCGATGCCAACTTACAACAAAAGGTGTTATCACCTATAGTCAAGCGATTGATTCCTGGAGGAGTATTGGCTGTTGGTAGCCATGAATCTTTACCATCCAATTTTCGGCAGATGCAAGCTATTCAGTTAGGACTTTATCGAAAAGAACAATGATTTTGGTTAGGATTGACGATTGATGGTTGACGGTTGACGGGTTACTGGGATGGACTCAAACGAGTTTAACAAACACAAGCGCTAGCTTGTACAGGCTCATGAGATGCTAATGAACGGGGAATTAAGCCAGCAAAGGATAACTCCCCTTGTTGTTTGAGTTGAGAATTTTGGGAATTATTCTTGGCAAGAATAAATTCAAGAATTGACTGTGCTTGTTGGGGGTCATGTAGGTAGTAGATCGCCTGAGATTTAGGCGAGAGCCAAATTTGCAGCTTCCAGGGCTTAGATGCAGACACAGAGTTAGGTTCGAGGGAAAAAGTAATCATTATCGGCTGGCGTCCTGATTTCAAGGGATTAATTAAATCGATGGAGAACCGGAAAGTTGAGAGAGAAATACTTTCTTGATTCCCACTTATAACTTTACCGAAGTTTCCTACTCTTTACAGAGAGTTAAATCATCCCTATTTTTGATTTTAATCCGCCCTGGGGGTGAGCCGCGTAATATAAATTTAATGAAATCGATCAACTGAATAACGTGATTGAAGTCACAAGCTTTGTCTTGACAATTCCCACACAGACCCGACTCAGGATAGGCTGCCGGAACAGGGCAAGACTATTACAATAAGTTAAGCAAGTAGTATTTGAGGTTAAACTTATGGTAAGCCACCAAGACACGCTTTGGCAGCGATTCTTACAACCCATTGTTGGCGTATTCATCGATCAAGAGAAACTGCGCCAGCTTTATGAAAGCATTGACTGGCAACGAGAAAGCGATCGCCTCTCGACACCTGAGTTGGTTTACCCCGATTACTACAAGCGTCAGAACTTCCATGGGATTGAAGGGGGTTACTTGAATGGTAGTGCGGCAACGACGTATGATCCGATCACTCAATACGCTTTACCTCCCAACGAAACCTGGGTACGCCAAGAGTTAATTGATCGCATCCAGGGAACACCGCGACGGATTCTGGATTTAGGCTGCGGTACGGGTTCAACTACTCTCCTGTTAAAGCAGGCGTTTCCTGAAGCTGAGGTAATCGGTTTGGATTTATCACCTTATATGTTAGTCATGGCAGAACGCAAAGCTAAAGCCGCCGGAGTCGAGATTCAATGGCGTCATGGCAAAGCGGAACAGACGGGCTTACCAGAGGCGTCTTTTGACCTGGTAACCGCCTGCTTATTATTCCACGAAACCCCCTCAACCGTAGCAAAAGCAATCTTGCGGGAAAGCTTCCGACTTCTCCAAGGAGGTGGACAAATTCTGATTCTGGATGGCAATCAGCGAACCTTGCGTCAAGTAAACTGGTTAACGGAGGTGTTTGAAGAACCCTATATTCAAGCTTACGCCACCGATAGCGTAGACGCTTGGATGGGTTCAGCCGGATTTGAAGCGGTGCAGACTCAAGACGTGTGGTGGCTGAATCAAGTGACCCAGGGAATGAAACCTCTCCCCGTAGAAGGACAAGTGTACCAACGGACTCAACGCCGTACCATCGACGACTTCTCCCAAGGTATTCCAGCTCCAGCATAATAACCAATTTAATATGAGTTTAAAGGCAGTTCTGTTTGATTTCAACGGTGTAATTATCAACGATGAGTCGATTCATCAGCAACTCATCGAAGACATTCTGCTGGGCGAAAATCTGCGTCCCTCGGCGGCGGATTACTGGGAGGATTGTTTGGGGCGTAGCGATCGCGCTTGCTTAAAAGTATTATTAGAAAAACGAGGTCGGGTGGTAAGTGATGACGACTTAAGCCGTTTGATCTCCCAAAAAGCCGACGCCTATCGCCGTCAACTGGAAACTCTGTCTAAATTACCCATCTATCCGGGAGTTGAAGATTTAATTTACAAAATCCGCGTGGCTAAATTACCTATGGGGGTGGTGAGTGGGGCATTGCGATCAGAAGTTGAGTTAGTCTTGGATCGGACTCAACTCTTGCCCTATTTTCCGGTTATTGTAGCAGGCGATGACATTAAGGTCAGTAAACCCGAACCGGATGGCTATCTGTTAGCCGTAGAACGCCTCAATCAGCAGTTTCCAGAACTTAATGCCAAATCCTCAGATTGTCTTGCCATAGAAGATACACCGACGGGAATTGAAGCCGCCAAACGAGCCGGGATGCAAGTCGTCGGCGTTGCTAATACCTATCCCTTCCACATGCTTCAGCGTCAAGCTGACTGGACAGTGGATTACTTGCATCAGCTGGAACTTGAGCGAGTACAGGAAGTCTACGCTCAAGTTGTGAGTTAGACCTTGAGCCGTGCGATCGCAGCCGATCTAAACTTAATAATTGAGGAATTTGGGGATGATGTCCCAGAGTTGTTCAGGGTTGGGCTTCTTGTGCCAATAATTCGGTGGCTTTTTCCTGAGTCGCAGTGTTTGAGTTTTGCAGGAAAAACGGTTTCATCGTACAGTCTGGATGACGGGGATTGACGAATGACCTAGCTTGCTTCTTTTTGGGAAGCGAGTATGACGATCCCCACCATTAACTTTAATTTTGTCCGACTACTTCTACCAGGAGATTATATGCCATTATACGCAGAGTTACACCGTCATCTGGGGGGTTCAGTTGTACCTCGAATTCTCTGGCGATATTTTCAACGCCAAACTGATCCGTTGACCCAGCGATTTTCTGACTATGACGACTTTGAGGAATTTTACACGCGATCGCGCAATACATTAGATGAGTATTTGGAACTGCACACCTTAGTCGAACATGTGCAAACGGCGCAAACTTTACCCTATTTTATTTATCGCTTAATTCGCGGCGCGTATATCTTTGAGAATTTAGCCTATTTAGAACTGCGGTATACGCCTTATTTACGCACGCCAGAACAATTAAGTCAATCGGAACGGATTGATCAGATGGCGCAGATTGTGGAGATTGTTGGACAAGCCAGTCAAGTCCAGGATTATCCCATGGTGACGAGTCAAATTCTCTGTATGCATGCGCGGCTTCCTTATGCGGTGAATAAGGCAATTGTTGACCTCGCCGCCCAAGCCAAAGACTATGTGTGTGGGGTGGATTTGGCAGGAGGAGATGCCCATTATGGTGAACGGTTAGCCGAATTTGTGGGACTCTATCAGTATGCGCGATCGCTCGGTCTGAATACAACGGGTCATCTCTACGAAACCAGCGACGGTTGTTATCCGGAACTATTACCCTATTTAATGCGGATTGGTCATGGGATTCATATTCCCTTGAAGTATCCAGCGTTGTTAAACGATGTCGCCCAGCGCCAGCAATGTTTAGAAATCTGTCCCACAACCTACTTAAAAACCGGAACCCTGGAGGATATTCATCAACTGAAAGTCGTCTTTGATTCCTGTTTCGAGGCGGGGGTTGACATTGCCATTTGTACCGACAACGCCGGATTAAATAATGTGCGCTTACCCTTTGAGTACGAAAACCTATTAACTCAAGATATTATTGATTTTGAGCAATTACAAGCTTGTCAAGATGCTGCCTTTCGCTACGCTTTTGCTTGGCCCCATAAACAGCATCCCGCCTCTCTATTAACGGGATTGTTGAAAAATCCCAGAGACGAGGTTGTCGCCGCCAATGGTACACCTATAGCCAAAGATTAAGTTGTAGAACCCGCTGACATAAACTAACACTTGTGAGGGGCGACGTGCTGACATAAATTAACACCCTGTAGGGGCGACCCGTTTTCATCAATTAACACCCTGTAGGGGCGACCCGCTTGCATCAATTAACAACGGTAGTCCACTCAATTTGATCGGGTCGCCCTCTCCTCGTGTTTAAGCGAAGATAATATCAAAGGCTATTCCCTAATCTCAACAGTTAACTTTATTATGTTCACCGACTTACTCAACATCATTAATAATTTTAAATTCATTCGATATACGTTCCGACAACGGTAATAATTTGGCTTCATTTATCGGATCAGATAATTCTTGATAAATGTCCCGAACTAATCGATACCGACCCGGGATGGGGGCGTCAAAGGTGGGTGCGGCATTATATCCAGGCAAATAACCATAAACCTGATAAGTATCTCGGTATGTTTCTCCCGGTGCAATTTCCCAAGGTGGACTTAAACACAGATTTTCTATAGGAGAGTATACTGTTACCCATTTCCCATCTCTATATTTTTGTAATTGAGGGGCAGATGGTTGATGACAACCGATGAAATAGACAGTATTATCTGTCGTATTTGTATATAAACCTTCTGCCTTGTTGCACTTTTGTTTAGGGTTTAACTGGGGGGTAACTCTCTTTAACATGTCGCATCACTTCTTGATAAATTTCACTACTGACGCGACTACCCCGTCTAAAGTCTTCTAGCTTGGCATTATCTAAATAGAATTCAATGGTGAATTTAATTAAGGTAAATCCCTCATATTGGGATGTTCCCTTCATCCTAATGTTTGGTTCCTGCCGTTGACTTCTGGCTTGTTTAAAGCGCTCCTGCAACCATTTCACTAAATCCAGGACATAATCATCGAGCCGTGTTTCTTCCCGATGGGGATTGCTAATTTTCTGAAAAACTCGTTGAAACCGTCGTTTTAACAGTTCAATTTTTCGTTCCCATTCATCAGGTAAAATATATTGGTCTTCATCGCGTAAATCTGGATCTCTTAACCACATGCGATACCATTCCCGCACCAAACCAATTAAGGTGTCTTGCGATTCATTTTCTTCCAACTCAAAAATTATCCGTTTATTCTGCCGTCTTTGCACAACTTCTAAACCCACTTGTTGAAGAACATCTTCATATTCTTGTTGGATCGTTTCAATTTCTTCAATATTTAGTCCACCTTTTTCGGCAAATTGAATCGTTACCATCAGGGCTTCTAACCCTTGCTCAATATCTTCGAGTTTGAGGTTTACATCATTTTCCAGAAGTAGACGCTGACGACCCACTTCTTTTTTATAAGCAAAATTAGTTCCTAAATTATCGACAACAAAGAAATTATCTATATGGGTTAACTTTTTGTCAATATCTCCTAAGGTATCCGGATGAGCAAAAACAATTTGCCACATGAGCTGCTGACTTTCCTCTAAATCACATTCAGGTGGTATTTCTATCGGCAATGCGTAGAAGTGATGGGGGATCGGGCGACTTAAATTGGTAATCAATTGACCTTGTAAAACGCTATTGGGAATATAGACTTCACTGCGGTCATCAAATATATAAAGTTGAGTCACGCGCACGCCAATCTTTCGCAGCATACCAATAGAGCCATTTTCTAACTCCAGAATGTCACCAAATTGAAATGGCGTATCAATCAAGAGAACAATTCCACTAAAGAAGTTCGCTAAAATATCTTTAACCGCAAACCCGATAATGAACGTCGCCCCACCCAATGTGACCCAAATCCCCGTTAAATCAACACCAAAGGATTGGAGAACAAACGCACTACCCAAAAGAAAAATCACAAAAGGGACAACCCCTTCAAGGAGAGGCAGTAGCACGTTGTCCCACATTGCTTCCGTTTGTCGGGCGTAATCTTTGAGGTAGTAGACAAAAACTTGAATAAATAACTGGATCAACCAATAACTGACTGCGACAATAATGCCAGCAGTCAACAGGCGATCAAACCAGCCGATGGTATCCCCAGAATCAAGATCCGCAAAGGAAACCTTTAAACTGACCAGAATGAAAATGCTCAGGATGGGATAGGCGGAGACATTCAGGGTAACCAGGGCAATATCGTGTTCAAACTTCCGAAAAATGGAGCGCAGCCCATAAAATAAGATGACATAGAGGAGACAAGCTCCTAGGGCAGCGATCGCCAGCTTCCCCAAAACGAACCCAATGGTCTGTAAGGGAATGACAGTAAATGCAGCAAATAGAATCAGAGTGTTGATGTTCATGGTTGATTGCCACGTAGCCTGCTTAAAGGCGAAGGAGTACCTACGTAGCTTGCTTCTCTCTTCGCAAGTACCATGAACATGATATGATGAATAGCCCAACTGGATGCCAGTTGGTGAAGCGACTACCGATGGGTTTGATGATCCCCCTTTCGGATAAGATGAGAAAATGCAAAGGAACCAAGTAACATAACTTGATAACGTTCTAGCAAGTCGGTTGAGGTATACAAGTAAATGAACCAAGAAATTTTCGATAGAGTCAAAAAAATCGTGGCGGAACAACTGGAAGTTGAACCCGGTGACGTAACCCCTCAAGCTAACTTTGCCAATGATCTCAATGCCGACTCCCTGGACGTGGTGGAATTGGTCATGGCTTTAGAGGAAGAGTTCGATATCGAGATTCCAGACGAAGCCGCCGAACAGATTGCCACAGTCCAAGCGGCTGTGGACTATATCAGCTCAAAAACAGAAGCGGCGGCGTAAGCAGCGGTTGTCTTCTCGACAAAGTTCTGCGTTCTCGGGCAGTTTTCCTGGTTTATTGGCATCATGACAAACATTGAACTCAAGCGCGTTGTTATTACAGGTTTAGGCGCGATCACTCCCATCGGCAATACTTTGGCGGAGTATTGGGACGGACTTTTACGTGGGCGTAATGGGATTAGTACGATTACCCGGTTTGACCCGTCCCGTCATGCTTGTCGGATAGCGGGCGAAGTCACGGGGTTTAATCCCCATGATTATATGGATCGCAAAGAAGCCAAACGGATGGATCGCTTTGCCCAATTTGGCGTCGCGGCGAGTAAACAAGCGATCGCGGATGCGAAGTTTGTCATTAATGAACTGAACGCAGAACAGGTGGGTGTCGTCATTGGCACCGGGGTTGGCGGGATTAAAGTCATGGAAGACCAACAAGAGGTCTACTTGAATCGAGGTCCCGATCGCTGTAGTCCGTTTATGATTCCGATGATGATTGCCAACATGGCAGCCGGACTGACGGCAATTCATACGGGGGCAAAGGGACCAAATACTTGTACCGTCAGCGCCTGTGCCTCTGGCGCCCATGGGGTAGGCGATGCCTTTCGCTTGATTCAACGGGGGTATGCCCAGGCGATGATTTGTGGGGGAACAGAAGCCGCCGTCACTCCGTTATCCGTAGCGGGATTTGCCTCGGCAAAAGCTTTATCCACCCGCAATGATGACCCCGAACATGCCTGTCGTCCCTTTGATCGCGATCGCGATGGCTTTGTTATGGGTGAAGGGGCAGGTATCCTCCTGTTAGAGGAATTGGAACACGCCCTGAGTCGGGATGCCCGTATTTATGCCGAAATGGTCGGGTATGGCATGACCTGTGATGCCTATCATATGACCTCACCTGTACCCGGTGGGGAAGGGGCAATCCGGGCAATGCAGTTGGCACTCAAGGATGGGGGATTGCAGCCTGAAGATGTCAGCTATATTAATGCCCACGGGACGAGTACACCCGTTAATGATCCCACAGAAACAACGGCGATTAAAAAGGTTTTGGGCGATCATGCTTATAAAATTGCTGTGAGTTCCACCAAATCGATGACGGGTCATCTGTTAGGCGGTTCTGGGGGAATCGAATCCGTCGCCTCTGTTTTAGCGGTAGCCCATGACCAAATTCCGCCGACGATTAATTTAGAAAATCCTGATCCAGACTGTGATCTTGATTATGTCCCCAATCAAAGCCGCCAGCAAACCGTCGATGTGGCGCTATCCAATTCCTTTGGCTTTGGCGGTCATAATGTCACCTTAGTCTTCAAGAAATACAAACCTTTGTAGAGACGTAGCATGCTACGTCTCTACATCCCCCATCCCGTGCCGTATTGCCCCCAGTCCGCCCATGCCCAAATGGTTTAACACGGCAGGTCCGTGCAAAGCGGACATTCACTACATGCTCTCCCCCTTAGATCGGCTACCCCAGCTAGACCGACTAATTGAGCAGCAGGGCTACTTTGTCATCCATGCGCCCCGGCAAACAGGTAAAACCACTGCCATGCTAACGCTGGCACAGCAGCTTACCGCCAGTGGACGCTATACGGCGGTCATGGTATCCGCCGAAGTGGGCGCGGCTTTTCCTCATGATCCGGGAACAGCAGAACGCGCCATCCTGGATGCCTGGAAAGAGGATGCCACCTTTTCTTTTGGCTACCCCCCGATCTCCATCCTCCAGACTGGACGCCCTCTGAGCCAGGGCGACAGATTGGGGCGGCGTTGAGTGCTTGGACACAACAATCCTCCCGTCCCCTGGTTGTGTTTATTGATGAAATTGATGCTCTGCAAGTTCAACAACCCTAACCTAGCTATCGCTTCTCTGTTAGGGATTGCTAGAGACAAATCTAGCAACGTAAGCGTTGAATATCCGCATTGAGTCTAAACCTGGTACAGACTTCCGGATACTTCCCTAGTCCGGATCACTCTAAGACTTTTTGTCAAGTCGCTATTTGGTTAGGACATCTTGGTTTAGATGTGGGAAGGGACTATACACTCACTCGTGAGGTTTATCACCATGCTACGAGTACCAGTTTGATCAAAGTCGGGTAAGCCTTTAATGCCCACCAAACCTAGTCGCGCTAGACGTTGGCTAAAGGAGGGTAAAGCCAAAGTGGTACACAACGACTTAGATGGCTTTGCCATCCAGCTAACCTTTGACACTCAAGAAAACACTCAACCTATAGCCGTAGGCATAGATCCTGGGAAACTTTATTCCGGGATCGGGGTTCAGTCGGGTTTATTCACCCTTTGGATGGGGCATCTAGTCTTACCGTTCAAAACAGTTAAGGAACGGATGGAATTACGACGGATAATGCGTCGAGCTAGACGCGGTAGACGGATTAACCGGAAACTACCCTATTCTGAACGCTGCCATCGTCAAAAGAGGTTTAATAATCACCGTAGACAAGGCAAATTACCCCCCTCTATTCGAGCCAACAAGCAGCTAGAGTTACGGGTAGTCAAAGAGTTGTTCAAGCTGTTCCCCATTAGCGCCATTCACTATGAGTTAGTCATGGCTGATGTGGACAGAACCAGCGGGCGCAAATCAGCTCGGTCTGGCGTTGGGTTTTCTCCAGTCATGGTGGGTCAGCGACAAATGCTTAATTGGCTATCTGAATTAGCCCCCGTCACAACTCACCAAGGATGGCAAAGGGATGGCAATGGAACTAGCCAACTTAGACAGTGGCTAGGGTTAGCTAAGGACAAGAAAAACAAGGATCAACAGACACCTGCAACCCATGCTGTTGATGGTGTAACCTTGGCGGCGCTTGAGTTCATCCGATGGCAAGAATGGCACTCAGACAATGCCAAACATGGCGGATGGTGTGGCGATGTTCAGATCACACCTGCACCCTTTGCAATAGTCCGCAGACCACCAATTAGCCGTAGACAGTTGCACTTGTGTGTTCCGTCCAAGGGAGGTAAACGGCGCAAGTATGGCGGCACAGTTACCCCCCATGGGTTCAGAAAAGGTGACAAGGTTATAGCCGAAAAAGCCGGAAAGACCTACATCGGTTGGTGTTCTGGAGACACCAAAAAACAGGTTTCAGTTAGCGATATTAACTGGAAACGACTAGGGCAATTTACTGCTAAAAAAGTCCAGTTGTTGCAGCGAAGCACGGGGTTAATCGTTCGCATTGAGCGACTTGTATCGAGCGAAGTCGAGATAAGTCGAAAGTGAATGGGGGTGGTATCCTAGAGCGGGAGTATGCGATTGGTACAGATCGGATGGATCTGTGTCTGCGTTATGGGGAGGTTACGGTGGCGATGGAGTTGAAGGTGTGGCGGGAGGGACGCCCAGACCCGATTAAAGCGGGATTGGAGCAGATTGATCGCTATTTGGCGGGGTTAGGACTTGATACGGGATGGCTGGTGATTTTCGACCAACGTCCAACGTCCGGGATTGCCGCCCATTGCCCAGCGTACCACCACAGCATCGGCAATTACTCCAGGCGATCGCGCTATTGTGGTGATTCGGGGATGAGCAACCCCCTTCTCCCCACGATTTATAGCAAAAGGCAGAGGGCAGAGGGCAGAAGGCAGAAGGCTCCAAGGGAAAAGATTGACTGGTCAAGGTTTGGCGCATTTTGCTGTGTCCTAATCGCCTTGGCGACTGCTATACCAGACTAACCCCCAATTGGCAAATTTTAGCCAAGCTTATACCAAGGAGTCTTGATCATCGATCCCCCTAATGGGATGATGAGTGTATCCTTGGGGAAAGAGAAACCCTTGCTTTACGGAAATAATTTTGCGTTAAACCCTAGTTTCCTGGAGTCATTAGATAACACCTATGGTCGTTGCAACCCAATCTCTCGAAGAACTTTGTATTAATTCCATCCGCTTTCTGGCGATAGACGCCGTAGAGAAAGCCAATTCCGGTCATCCCGGATTGCCAATGGGCGCAGCACCGATGGCGTTTGTGCTGTGGGATCGGCTGATGCGGTACAACCCGAAAAATCCTAACTGGTTCAACCGCGATCGCTTTGTTTTGTCAGCGGGTCATGGCTGTATGTTACAGTACGGCTTGCTCTATCTGACCGGCTATGATGGCATCACCCTTGATGATCTCAAGCAGTTCCGTCAGTGGGAATCCAAGACTCCCGGTCACCCAGAAAACTTCATGACTGAAGGGATAGAAGTCACCACCGGACCTTTAGGACAAGGGATCGCCAACGGTGTCGGGTTAGCGATCGCAGAAGCACATTTAGCCGCCCAATTCAATAAGCCCGATTGCCAAATTATCGACCACTACACCTATGTCATTTTAGGTGATGGTTGCAACATGGAAGGCGTATCTGGAGAAGCCTGTTCTGTCGCTGGACACCTGGGATTGGGTAAACTGATTGCCCTCTACGATGATAACCATATCTCCATTGATGGTTCCACCGACCTTGCCTTTACCGAAGATGTGGGCAAGCGCTTTGAGGCTTATGGGTGGCATGTCCAACATGTTCCCGATGGTAACACCAACTTAGACGCGATTCACAAAGCAATTGAAGCAGCGAAAGCGGTTACCGATAAGCCCTCCTTAATTAAAGTCACCACCACCATTGGTTTCGGTTCCCCCAATAAAGCCAATACCCACGGTGTCCATGGTGCGGCGTTAGGTGCAGACGAAGTGAAAGCCACTCGTGAACATCTGGGTTGGAAGTATTCTGAATTTGAGGTACCCGAAGACGCCCTGAAGCATTTCCGCAAGGCAGTTGATCGCGGTGCTGAGTACGAAGAAGAGTGGAATAAACTCTTCACCCGTTACAAAACTGAATACGCAGAAGAAGCTGCCGTATTAGAACGGATGATCAGCGGCAAGTTGCCAGAGAACTGGGACAAAGCCCTACCCAGCTACACTCCCCAGGATAAAAAAGATGCCACTCGAAATCAATCGGGTGCAATCCTCAACGCCATGGCTGGGGTACTACCAGAACTCATTGGCGGTTCAGCTGACTTAGCCCCGTCCAACAAAACCTTACTCAAATCCTCCAAGGATTTCCAAAAAGGTGCCTATGAAAATCGCAACCTCCGCTTTGGGGTTCGCGAACATGGTATGGGAGCAATTTGTAACGGAATTGCCCTGCATAAGTCTGGCTTGATTCCCTATGGTGCCACGTTCTTAGTCTTCACCGACTACATGCGGGCATCAATTCGCCTCTCTGCCCTATCCCACGCTGGGGTAATCTGGGTAATGACCCATGACTCCGTGGCATTAGGAGAAGATGGTCCGACGCACCAACCAATTGAGCATATTCCTACCCTACGAGCGATTCCCGACTTAATCGTGATTCGTCCTGCGGATGGCAATGAAACCTCTGGTGCCTACAAGGTAGCGGTTGAGAAGGCAAAACCTGCCCAGGGTTTAGCAACACCTAGTCTGTTAGCACTGTCTCGCCAAGGATTACCCAACCTAGAGGGAAGTTCGATTGATGCTGTCGCTCAAGGGGCTTACATCCTATCAGATAGCGATGGTACACCCGACATCATCTTAATTGGCACCGGTTCGGAAGTTCACATCTGCGTTGATGCAGCAGAACAACTCCGGGGTGATGGCAAGAAAGTTCGCGTGGTTTCTATGCCAAGTTGGGAACTGTTTGAGGAACAAGATGAAAGCTATCGCGAATCTGTATTACCGAAAGCCGTAACCAAGCGGCTAGCGGTAGAAGCGGGGTCTAGCTTTGGCTGGTGTCGCTATGTTGGCGCTGAAGGTGACACAATTAGTATTGATCGCTTTGGCGCATCGGCTCCCGGTGGCGTTGCTTTAGAGAAGTTTGGCTACACGGTGGATAATATCGTGGCTAAGGCTAAGGCGCTTTAGGGATAGCAATTTCGTAGGGACACGGCATTGCCGTGTCCTACAATCAGAAAGGCTCTCTGTTTCTAGGGAGCCTTTTTAGGTGTGCCACGCCACTACGATGTTTTTGCTTGCCTGAGGTAGGCAGTTCATGTTTAATTTGGTAAGATTATCTTACCAAGCGTAATAGACAAATCCTTATCATGAATCCAGAGGATGTAAAAGACCAATTTATAGAAGTACTCACAGAGATTCAGACAGATAGTGGCTATGGAGAAACACCAATCTCAGGAAAAACCTGTCCCATGACTGACCTGGAAGGGTTTGATAGTCTCCTTGGTGTTGAGGCGATTAATATGCTAGCTGACAAGCTCAAGGTAGAGATTCCCAGTAACCAGATTGACAAAATAGGTCTTTCACAGGACGGCAAGCAGTCGCTCACCATTGATCAGTCCGTTGATGTAGTCTGTAAGATTGTCAACACAGGAGAGACTTAGGTATGAGTCATCAAGAACAGAAGAGGTCAATTATTGCAGCCCGCTTGCGTGAAGCTCGCAAGATGGCGGGACTTTCTCAAGCTCAAGTGGCTAAGATGCTTGGTCTTCATCGCCCTTCAATTACGGAAGCGGAAGCTGGAAATAGAAAGGTTTCTGCTGATGAGATCACAAAACTGGCTGAAATTTATGACGTAAGTGTGTCATGGTTACTTGGAGAGGGTGCAGACAAGCTTGATATCCATGACGACAAGATTCAGCTTGCCGCTAGAGAACTCCGAAAGCTTAAGCCAGATGACCTTGATCGACTTTTAACAATACTTGCTTCGATGCGTAGAGGGGGAGAAGTACTGTGAGGAATCAGACTTTGAGAAATCAGAGAAAGGTGTTGGCACAACAAGCCCAACAGAAGGCAATCGATGTGCGGAGGAAAGCAGGTTTTGATAACAAAAGCCCACTCTGTATTTACGGCTTGTGCGATAAGCTGAATGTGAGGGTCAGATTTATTGACATCAGTATGGAGGGTGTCTATCTCCGAGAAGCAGAGCCGATAATCTTGCTTTCTGCATTACGCCCTCTCCCCAGACGCATCTTTACCTGCGCTCACGAACTCGGTCATCACGTCTTTGGACATGGTTCAACTATCGATGAACTGATAGAAGAATCAAAAAGCTCTACGGCTTTTCAACCAGAGGAGTTTTTAGCTAACTCATTTGCTGGATTTTTGCTCATGCCAGTTTTAGGCGTGCGGAAAGCATTTGTTTCGCGGGGATGGAATGCGGATTCAGCAACCCCAGAACAAGTTTTTACAGTTGCCTGTAGTTTTGGTGTTGGGTACGAAACCCTAATTACTCACATGGCTTACTCTCTCAAAATGCTCTCTTCTTCAAGGGCTAGTACGCTTCTCAAAACCAAGCCCAAGGCTATCCGTGAGAAGGTTCTTGGGCGTCTATCTACTGATCCGTTGATTATCGCTGACGAACACTGGTCAATGCCCACAATTGATGCCGAAGTTGGAAGTCTCCTTTTGCTTCCAACTGGTGCGGAAGCAGCAAATGATACTATAACCTTTGAAGAAAATCACCCGAAAGGACGCCTATTCAAGGCTAACCGTCCCGGCGTTGTGCGGGTTTATTGCCGTGACACCGGATGGGCTGTCTTTGTTCGTGTCTCGCGCTATCAGTTTATTGGTCTAAGTCAATATCGACATCTTGAGGAGGTGGAAGATGAGTAACAGTTCACCTCTTTTGATTGATGAACACAACCTTTCCCATGCTTGGGCAAAAGCATTTTTGCACATTATTAAGAATCCAGGTAAGGAAATTTCTCCTCTTGTGGTGAGCATCACAGATTTTAATGATGGCATTCCAAATGAGGATACAGATATTCGACGGTCTCTCGATAATTGTCTGACTGCTAAAGGTGAGCAAAAAATCGAGACTGTTGCAAATACCATCTTTCCTCATTCTCTCTGGAGACGTTCTAAATACGAACGAGAAGGATTATTTGAGAGATATCTCAACAGTCTTCCCAGGATAAAAGCCATAGAACCTCATAAAAACAGGCGTGGTCTTTACTTTGAAAGACTTATTGCTTTCGGCTCCGGTCCCCGTAATGGAAATCAACTTGAATACATTATTTCCGAGTACCAGGCACGTCCAGGAGTTAGGAGGACAATGTTTCAGGCGTCAATTTTTGACCCGGGAAGAGACCATGTTCGTAGCGCTCAGCTTCCTTTTCCCTGTCTGCAACACGTCAGCTTTGTTCCACAGGGAGAAACGCAAACGCTTACGATGAACGCTTTTTATGCTACCCAGCAGCTATTCAATAAAGCCTATGGTAACTACTTGGGATTATGTAGATTGGGAAATTTTATGGCTAAGGAAATGGGGCTAACGTTTAACCGAATGAATTGCTTTGTTGGTGTAGCCAAACTGGATAACATTACCAAGACTTCAGATACTCTCGCTCCAGTCAAGGAGGCTTGTCGAGAAGCACTGTCTTCAAAGACAGACTAACCAGCAACGGACGGAACATAGTATGGCAGCCAAACAACCAACGCGGGGAAAATTGAAAAGCGATCGCCAAAACAAACCTATTGATGAACAACTAAGTCTTGACTTAGGTAACTATGGTAAACCCAAAATAAATGACAGTATAGATATTGCTGAATACTCCCACATTCTGCCTGCAAAACCCACCGTAGTTTTTGATACCTACTGGCGTTTCGCCGCAGAAAGGCAGAATATTTTTTTCAAAAAGTTGGTAGGGAAACCAATGCCTTGGACTAACGATCCAATCCTTTCGACCTTCAAATTTACCAATGCCTACCGAGCATCAGATCGCACCAGCCAATACCTAATCCGTCATGTTATCTACCGCGACGATCTCCCTCCAACTCCAGAGGAAGTATTTTTCAGAATCATTCTGTTTAAGATTTTCAATAAGATTGAAACATGGCAACTTTTAGAAAATAAGCTTGGCAATATTATCTACGCAGACTATTCTTTTAAACGCTATGACAAAATTCTTACCGAAGCCATAGAAAACAGTCAAAGAATCTATTCAGCCGCCTACATCATGCCTTCAGGAGGAAAAATACTTGGTCATACAAGAAAACACCGTAACCATCTCAAGTTGATTGAGCGGATGATGGTTGATGAATTGCCAAAGAAACTTGCAGATGCAGCAAATATGCACAGAGGATTTGACCTCTTGCGTGAATATCCTACTATCGGTGACTTTCTAGCATATCAGTTTATAACAGATGTCAATTACAGCGAAATTACGAATTTCGATGAAATGAGTTTCGTAGTTCCTGGTCCGGGTGCGCTTGATGGTATTCGGAAATGTTTTGCAGATCTGGGTGGTCTAAATGAGCCAGAAATAATCAAGTTCATGGCGGACATTCAAGAATTTGAGTTCGAGCGATTAGGTCTTGATTTTAAGTACCTCTTTGGACGAAAATTACAGTTAATTGATTGCCAAAATCTATTTTGCGAGGTTGATAAATATTCACGGATTAGGCATCCGGAAATTTCCGGAATATCAGGTCGAACTCGTATAAAGCAAAAGTATTCAGCTCGTAGAGAACCAATTGATTACTGGTATCCGCCTAAGTGGGGAATTAATAAAGCGATTAAAGAATACAGAATAACCCAAGCGGCTACCCAAGCTAAATCAGAATCAAACTTCAAGGAGTGAATAATGGAGTTTCGCAGGTATCAAGAACAAGCATTGAAGAGCGATCGGATTCCTACCAATAGTGGAAATGGAATAATCGTACCCCTGTTGGGTTTGGTCGGTGAAGCAGGTTCACTGCTTACTGAATACAAGAAGTACCTCCGTGATGGAGACGCTCACAAACTCTTCAAAGAGGGTATTGCAGAAGAATTAGGAGATTTGCTTTGGTATGTTGCCAACGTAGCCAGCAAATTTGAGCTTGATTTAGGAGAAATTGCAGAAAGTAATCTTCAAAAGTGTCATGACCGTTGGGGATGGAGAGATTCAGAACATGCAGATATTAACGCTATAGGATATATATTCGACAGGGACTTTCCAAAACACGAATGTTTACCAAGGCAGTTTGCAGTAGAGATTACTGAGTTGAGCCATGATAACTCAGTGAAAATGCAAGCATTTGTCAACGAAAAACAGATTGGAAACAACCTCACCGACAACTCCTACGCGAATGATGGTTACCGCTTTCACGATGTTTTCCACCTCGCATACGTTGGGGTTTTAGGTTGGTCTCCGGTTACTCGTCAACTACTTGGATGTAAACGTAAAAGTAATCCTAAAGTTGATGAGGTTGAAGACGGTGGTCGCGCTAAGGCAATTGAAGAGGGTATATCAGCGCTTGTTTTCAGCTATGCCAAGGATCATAATTACTTGGAAGGAATTGCCGCACTTGATTACCAACTGCTCAAAACTATTAAAAATATGACTTCTCACCTAGAAGTTGATCGATGTTCGCTCGGTGATTGGGAAAAAGCCATTCTTATGGGCTACGATGTATGGCGTCAAGTAGAGAAAAATCGAGGGGGAGCAGTTATTGTCGATCTCGATATACGTTCCATAACTTATCAGCCACAGTGACAGCTTGACTCGTAAAAGAATGTTCAATTTTCAGGATTTATCACTCACTATTTGAAGCAACAGCGATCGCGCCTTGGACACTCAAGCGAATCTAGGATACCCTAAACTAAACGCCGTGGGCGATTCTCACCCAAGAGTTGGTGTCCGGCGACTTATTTGAATCGGCATCATCGCTACCACAACGCCATACATTCAGACAAATTCTCTTGAACTTCAATACTAGAAGGAATTTGGTCAAACGGAAGTTTTTGATAATTACTCAAATCCAAGGTAGTATTCTCCTGGAAAATCCAGTCCGAGGTAGGAGGATCAATCACATAAGTTGCCACGTTAGCGCCGCTGACAAAATTCCCGTTCGCTGTTCCAGTAAAACACTCAGATCGATCCGTTTGATATCGGTAGCGAAATCCTTCAATTTGATTGGGATTTTTTGCCAAAACAATGTAAAACTCTCCTCCTTGTTTGGGATTAGAAGTGGTTCCTAAAAAATAAGTACCATCAGGCAGTGCATTTAAATTAACCGTATTATCAGCATTGTTGCTGTTTTCTGGCGGTGAATTATCAGCCGCGTCAAGCGTTTGCCATTCTGGTTTCGTTGCCTCTAAAATTTGCGCCATTTCTTCTAGAGAAAGAGCGCCCGCATTCATAAAAATGGTGCGGAATTGAACATAATTTCCATCTGGCGAAATATATGGCTGTTCCCAAGCTCTTTCTTTTGCTGTCTTTAAGTCAGAAACACCTGGAGAGTCAAAGGCAATATGTACTGTTTGGTTCTCCGATTATCGGAACTGTCCGAACCCCCCTTGCTGGCGAGCATAAAAGCTACAGCGAAACTAATCAATGAGCCGACGCCGATGAATGTTGCTACCCTGTTAAATTTGTGCATCAGATTTCTCGTTGTCAGGTTCCTGTGTCAACATTAACCCCATGCGCGATCGCGGCTTGGACACTCAAGCGAATCTGAGATACCCTAAACTAAACGCCGTGGGCGATTTGACTTGTACCCAACCCAATACCCCTAATCCCCATGTCAGAGGAATTCCGCCAAATTTTTCCCACTCCTCCGCCTGCTGCGGATAGTTTTGCCACCTACCAACTCGCTCAAGAGTTCCACCGAGAAACGCAGTATCGGCAAGAATTTGAGTCCTACTGCCAATGGTACCGCCAAACTGCCCAACGCCACCAACAAGAACTCCAAAAAATGCAAGGCGACATCAACCTGTTTAGATGGTTCTGTCGCCGCTAATGATTCATAAAGTAGTAATACACAGTCAACCGTCAACGGTCAACCGCCAACAAAAAAGCTGATTTGGATAGGTATTCTCACCGCTCAACTAACTGATTCTGTGGCTCAATTGCTGAACACTCATAAGACTTCTAACTCATCTTCCCGGAAGTGACCGCGAAACTTTTTGTCAAATTTGACCTGAATCGGTAAGTTAGCGCTCACGGGTCGCCCTTGCCATTCTGTAACAATAGCAATAACTTCGCCTTCCATACCCTTGATATCAAACGGCTCATTACGGTGGGCTGGATTGTGGTAAACAATAACAGATGTCTTAACTCTAACGCGATCGCCAACTTTCATCGAAAATTAGGGTTAGTAAGGGGGCGGATGGAAACCCCTGTCATTTATGCTTATGGAAGAATTCGCCCTCTTACATAAACAGCAGCCCGACAGGGCTTCCGAGAGAAGCTGTATTGGTATCCATCCTTCCCGTGTACACGACTGCAATATTTAAAGTTGAAACCCCTACCGCCTTGGATTGACTAACGACGTTCGACGTTTTGCTTTCGCCTTTCGCCTGGGCAGTTACAGGCTCGTGCTTTTAACCTGTACGCATAGAGGTCTTTAATTGCCCGGTGAAGGGCGCTTCCGTTTCCGGAGTAAAGTTTGCCTCGCCAATGTTATACCTCGGTACTTTCTCCAACACACTGGCTTAACCCTTGTATACCTGTTTAATGCTGGAGTTCTAGCAGCTCAGGGCTGGCACGCACCCCAAGGTAGGTACAGACGTAGCATGCTACGTCTCTACAACACTTAGGCATAACGTAGACCACATAGGTCTTAGGCTGGTCAGGGAAAGGGCTTTTTTCAAGCCCCCGGCTTACAGCCGTGGGGTTCCTGACACAAAAAGCTCGTTTTCTCTCCAACAGCCTACATCTTGCCAGAAATTGCTCTGGCAATACTAAACTATTCTTACACAGCAGTGTTCCTTCCTAGAGATTAGTTTGGCAACGGAGCAAAAACGGTGCCGATTTTCCAGCACCGTTTCCAGACCTGTAGCTACTCAACCGCAGCCGATTCATAGCTTTACGCCGCCACAGACGCTTGAGGACGAGCAAAAATCATCCGTCCGGCAGACGTTTGTAAAGCAGAGGTGACCACAACCCGCATTTGGGCGCCGACATGGTCGCGTCCTTCTTCCACAACCACCATCGTGCCATCGTCTAGATACCCTACACCTTGAGAGGGTTCTTTCCCTTCCTTGAGGATTTTCAATTCCAGGCTATCACCGGGCAGATAAATCGGACGTACAGCGTGAGCCAAATCATTGACATTGAGAACGGGAACTTTTTGCAAATTCGCCACTTTACTCAGGTTGTAGTCATTGGTCAAAAGCGTGCCATTAATTTCCTGAGTCAACCGCACCAATTTGGCATCCACTGTCTGAATATCCTCATAATCAGCCGGATGAATAATCAGGCGTTCCGGATAAGCTGTTTGCATTGCCTTGAGAATATCTAACCCCCGTCGTCCCCGAATCCGCTTTTGATCATTGGCAGCATCAGCTAGCTGCTGCAACTCCTGCAACACAAACTGGGGAATGAGGATTTGCCCCTCAATAAACCCGGTATTCAACAGTTCCTCAATCCGACCATCAATAATACAGCTTGTGTCGAGTACCTTACTCGCCGCTGGTTTGAGCGTCCCTTCTGCCACCAACATCGTGTCCAAGCTGTTTGGATTAATCAGGCGCAAAAACGTTCGACCGTGGGTATCTGCCAAACTGATTCCCAGAAAGGCAAACATTACACTGCCCAAAATTGCCGCCAAGGGCTTGATAAAACCAAACTCCGAGGGAAAAGGCAGCAAGAAAATCGGGGCTAGCATTAAATTCGCTAACAGCAGTCCCAACACCAAACCGACTGCCCGGGTCAAAATGACCTCGATGGGCAGTTGGCGTACCTGCTTTTCCAAACGACGATAGGTCACTTGCACCGTTAACCCAACCGCAAAACCAATAATGGCGGTAAAACTGGCTAAAATCCAGCGCAGCGCCTCCAGATTAGTAATCTGTTCCTGCACGGAGGGCGGCAGCAGTTCAACGATGTCGAACCCTATACCTGCTCCTGCTAGGATGAATAAAAGAATAATGACAAAATCAAGCATGGTTCCAATCCAAGTGGTTTATCTGGCAAATCTTTCGATTCTATTCGAGATTTATAATGATAGAGGTTAATCACGTTTATTATATCTTTCACGTCATTTCGTTTCCCTATGCCTATCGGCTTAGCTTAAATCTCCGGGTTTTCGTATAAGTGAGTACAGTTCTCGCCCTTTTATGTTAATGTCTCAAGATTTTTTCTAAACATACCTTGAAATAATCAGTCTATCAGCATCATTGATCAGGAGCTTCATTGGTCAGGGAACAGGACATTCAGATTCATACTTCATAATTCAGATACCATTGATGGTTAGGCATTCAGAAAAATTTACAAAAGGTAATAGATTTAGGTTAATTGTCATCGATCTACTTATTTATTAATCAAATATTAAGAAATATTCGCCAAATTCCCGGATAATGTGTTAAATTTTCTAAACGAATCTGAAAAAATAATCGAGATGGGAACTGCCCATTCCGCCTATATCCATATCCCCTTCTGCCGACGCCGCTGCTACTACTGTGACTTTCCCGTATCTGTAGTCGGCGATAAAGCCACGGGTAGCACGTCCGGCACAATTGAGGATTATGTGGAGGTCTTGGTTGAGGAAATTCAAACCACACCAGCCTCAACTGATTCTCTTGTCACCATTTTTTTTGGCGGTGGCACCCCCTCTCTGTTATCCACTTCACAGTTAAGCCGCATTCTGGATACCTTAGCACAGCAGTTTGGCATAGCGACCGATGCGGAGATTTCCATGGAAATCGATCCAGGCACATTCAACCTGTCGCAGATCAAAGGATACCGGGATGCTGGCGTAAATCGAGTTAGCCTGGGAGTTCAAGCCTTTCAGGATGAACTATTGGGCATTTGTGGGCGATCGCACCAGCTTAATCATATCTTCACCGCCGTCGAGTTACTCCGCCAAGTAGAGGTTCCCGACTGGAGTTTAGATTTGATTTCGGGATTACCCACTCAAACCTTAGAACAGTGGCAGGAATCCTTGACAGCCGCCATTCAGCTTGCCCCTACCCATATCTCCTGCTATGACCTAACCATAGAACCCGTTACCGCCTTTGGACGGCAGTACAGCCCCGGCATTTCTCCCTTACCGACTGACGAGACAACTGCTCAAATGTATCGCCTTGCCCAGCAACTCCTCACTGATGCCGGGTATGACCATTATGAAATATCCAACTATGCTCTACCCACTCACCAATGCCGCCATAATCGAGTGTATTGGGAAAACCGTCCTTTCTATGGATTTGGTATGGGGGCGGCTAGTTATATCCAGGGGCGGCGGTTTACTCGCCCCCGCACCCGACGAGAGTATTATGCTTGGGTGCAACAGTTCATTGAAGCGGGTGGGATCTGGGAGAGTCCAGAACTCTCGGACATGGATGTTTTGTTAGAAACCCTGATGCTAGGACTACGTTTGGCAGAAGGTGTGAATCTATCGGCACTGGTGCAACAGTTTGGCGAGAAGACTCTCTCTCAGATTGGCACAACGTTGCACCCCTACTACGAGAAAGGTTGGGTAGACGTTGTGGAACCCGATGGGAAAGCCTGGGATTGGCATACTGCCCAGAAACTACCCATGACTGGGTGGCTGAGATTAAGTGATCCAGAGGGGTTTTTGTTCTCTAATCAGATTCTGGCTGATTTGTTTAGTCGCTGTACTTGAGAGAGGGACTAATTAATGGGCTGGCTGCAAATGCTGCCGTCCATTGGGGCAGAAACGCCCCGGGTGCTGCCACAATGATGCCATGTAAAAATAATCCTATAAATCCGGCAGTCGTTAGTCGCAGGGATTCTACTTTTTGAACGATCATGAATTTTTAGGCATAAAATGGCAGATATATTTGAAGGTTAGACAACAATCCCCGGTCTTCAGAAAATCGCCTAACTTATATCATTGGGTTTTATGAAAAAAAAGACAACCCTGAAAACATTACTCCAGACGACCAGCCATGCTATCTTTTGGCTTTGGAATCTTACCTTTTTGCTGGTCGTTTACTTTGGGATACTGCCCCTGATTGGGGGGGATTTGGTCGTCGCCATATTGTCTGGTGAGATTGAACCTGAATTCCTCCTCCCCTTAGGTGGTCTTATCGCCGTGCCAACCGTCTGTACTCTAATTGGAGGGTGGCGTTTGCGCCGACAACCGTTGGAACTAATGCGTCTATTCTATGGCGTAGAAGCTCCCCTATTTGCCCTGTGCCTGGTTCGCTTGTTCCTGCTGCGAGAACTCACTCCCGCTAGTACCTTGATCCTGGGAACAGGAGTGGCGTGCATGTTGGCATTTTGCCTGGAAGTGCTGCGTGGCTATGCTCAACGGAATCAAAAATTAGCATGGCTACAACTGTTTACTCACAGCTTGATGCTGTTGGTTGGTGTATTCACCGGATTATTACTGTTATTCTATGCCGTACCTACAGCGGCGGTTTTAGTACGCCAATTCTTTAGCTTTGACTGGGTATACGAACTGTGGTCAATTCTACAGTATGACCCGTCTTTCGCCGTCTGGGGAGTACTTGCGCTTCTACTCTATGGCTTTAGCTGTACCCTATTTTTAGGTATGCCCTCGGCACTGGCTGCCTTATATGTTCAATCCGGGTATCGTATCATAAACAAATTTGCCTCCCAGTATGGCAAAAAACGCACAGTTCAGGGTACTGTTGCTGTACTCAGTGTCTGGATGATTCTGTTTATCTCATTCACGACACAGCCCCAGACCAAGGCATTTAAGCTGTTGGCTCAACCCGCCCAAACTGATAGCGCTAGGACAGCCCTCTTAGCCCAATCGGAGGCGATTCGCAGCGGATTGCTGAACGCCTATTGCCAGTTTTTACAAGAAAGTTATAACCAACTGATGTCGCCGTTTTTGTACAACGGTTCGGGTTCAGATATCGAAAAAGCCGAAAAACTTTACGCCGAATTCTTTGACACTCCCATCCAAAAAGCTGAGCGAAAGGCAGTACAACGCGCCTTGCAATCCACGGCAATTGTAGACCAGGCAAAGGCAGGTGTCCTAAATATTAACCAGAAAAAGGTATGGCTGCGATCGCGACGGCTAAAGATGAGTGGCTTCCTGAATTTTTACCCGCCACCGAGCAGCCGCCGCCACAAGTCCATCAAGTGAATTTCCCAGAGGGTTACCAGATTACAGCAAAACCACTAGGTAGAGAGGATTACGCCTCACCCCAAGGTAAGCGGTTTGCCGTCGTGGTTGATAGTTCACGCAGCATGTCAGCCCAAGTGAAAGCACTGACAAAAACCTTCAATTGGTTAAATCAACAGGGCTTCGCGGATAACAGCTTTGCCAATAATGATGCCGATTTGTACATCACAGGGGCTACGGGCAAACCACCTCAACGTATCGACGATATCCGCACATTTAATCCGGCGAAGATCACGTTCTATGGCACACTCCACTATCAGCAGATGCTGCGACAGTTTCTCCAATTGCAAGGTAATACGCCTTATAATGGCATTTTACTGATCACGGATGAGGGGGTAGTAACTGTAAGCCAATCTCTGATCAGATCTACTCATTCCTGTTCATTATTGGGGAGGGATGAGTAAAGCTGATCAACAAACTCCCTGAACCGCTCTTGCCAATTGGGAACGGCTTTCAGTTTCTCCTTTTGCCCAACATATCCCCTAAAACAGATAGGAGTCTTGTCTAACGGTTTGTCTAGTATTTTTTTTGCCCCTAGTTTATGGTTTTTCCGGAATGGCATTGTTATTATGGGTATATATTTGTATACTGATATTATACACCAAGCAAACCTGATCGGCTCATGCTTCTAGGGTTTAAGACAGAGTTAAGAGTGAACAATAAGCAGCGAACGGCACTAGCCAAACACGCTGGTGTTGCCCGTCACGCTTGGAATTGGGGTCTAGGTTTGACTAAACAAATATTAGACCACAATAGGGATGATCCAGAGGACAAAATCAAATTTCCGACAGGGATTGACTTACACAAGTGCCTAGTAGCCCTAGTTAAACCGATTTATCCCTGGTACTATGAGGTGAGCAAATGCGCCCCTCAGTATGCGCTTAGGCAATTGGCGGAAGCTTGGAAAGATGCATTTAAGAAAAGCAAGAAACCACCTCGGTTTAAGAAAAAAGGAAGGGGCGATAGCTTTACCTTGGATGGATCAATCAAGCTTGACCATTTTAAAATTAGAGTTCCGGTTATTGGTTGGTTGAGGACCCATGAACGGCTACCCATTCAGTTTCAGCCTAAGTCCGTTACCATATCCAGAACGGCTGACAGATGGTTTATCAGTTTTAAGCTGGAATATAAACCAGTCAACCGACCCAAGCCCCACCCTGTAGTGGGAGTGGACTTGGGCATAAAAGCATTAGCCGTATTGTCCACTGGAGTTGTAGTAGAAGGCGCTAAAAGCTATCGAAAGTACTCCAAAAAACTGTCTCGTATGCAATGGCTAAATCGCCATAAACAGATTGGTTCCGCCAACTGGAAGAAAGCCCAAGTCAAAGTAGCCCGTTTGCACCGGAGAATAGCCAATATCAGAAAGGACACGTTGCACAAGCTTACCTCCTATTTAGCCCAAAACCACAGCCGGATAGGAGTGGAAAACTTAAATGTGTCCGGGATGATGGCTAATCATAAGCTAGCTAAAGCCATTCAATGTATGGGTTTTTGTGAGTTCAAACGTCAGTTAGAATACAAATGCAAATTGTATGGGTCAACATTGATTGAAGTAGACCGATGGTATCCCTCAACTAAGACTTGTTCGCGATGCCATACAGTGAAGGATGAAATGCCTTTATCTGAGCGGGTCTTTCGGTGCGATAATTGTGGGTTAGAAATTGACCGGGATTTTAATGCCTCCATTAATTTGGAGATAGCCGCCAGTTAGGTGGGGAAGTGCCTGTGGACTGGGAAGGTGCCGACACCGCCAGAGTGAAGCAGGAAGTAAGCATCAAGACTAGATCTGACTAAGGTTGATCAGTTTTGAGTAGGTCTTATGTAACGGAGTTATGAATTATCCGAGAATAGTAAAGATGGGCTAGACATGCCGGCACCGTTATGGATGGTGCATCTGGGCGCCTTGCCACCGGCTTATGATGATGGGACTCTAAAAGCGATTCAAGATAGTGGGGGTGGTGTATCTACAGAACTCCCAGAGGTCTTGCAGCGATTGGCAACAAAAGCAGCATTAGCCCCATCGGTGGTAACTGTAGTGGATGGCTATGCTTGGTCGATGGCAAAAACTCCCAGTGAAACTACGGTTAAAAACAGTTTTGAGCCATTAGCCGCAAGGCAACTCGTCAAAGGATTGAGTCAACAGATCCAGGGAGATAATCTGGCTCAACTGGATGCCATTCATGCGATCGCCAAAACCTATAAATTGGTGACGCCCTATTCATCAATGATTGTCCTGGTGAATGATCAGCAGCGAGAGGCACTCAAGCAAGCCGAAGCCGAAACTGATCGTTTTGATCGTAAGGTGGAAGATGGACAAGAACAGCTTAATCAGCCGAATAATCCTTTGTCAGTCGCTGTACCTGAACCCGTAAATGGAATGATTGTCGGTTCGCTGGCGATCGCGCTGATCCTATTCCTCAAACGTCAGCAAGGATTGAATCAGAGGGCATCGTAAAGGTTCAACATCCATATTGTAGGCGGCGGTAAATTTCCTCTCCCCACCTAGAAGTCCGGAGTCATTGGCGATATTGGCGTATCCAGTATATAGTTTTAGCGATCAGCTTACCTTCATGGGGACATACCAGGGAGCTGAGACTCAAACCCGTGACGCAGATGGATCAAGATGAAATTAAACGATTAGGAGCTTCCCTCCGACAGATCGATCCAGGGATCTTAAGCCCAGCGAAAGAGGGGATTACCAAAGTTTGGTATCAAGGAGGTGAGCCTTATTTTGATGTAGTGGTAGAACTTCGCCACGGCGAAATTGAGTGGTTTCAATTTACCTTGCGGGGTAAATCTATCTCCTGGAGACCGAGATTTTCGGGTTTGCAAACGGGAAAAACGAATGAATTAGACACCAATGACCTGACGTTTCATCCAGCTACTAAACTGGTTGAACAAAACAACCAACAAGATCATCAGTTTATTGAATTAGCTCACGCTATTCTAAAAACTCGCGCCAATGAACCTCTGTTCAAGCAAATTCTGACATTGTTCGATTCGGCTTAGAGCATCGGCTAAAGTGGAATCAGCTAAAGTTTAACACTGACATCCTCCCATTGCCTGTTGTCGATTGCCTATTTCTGTAATAATGACGATCTGTGTAATGTAATTAGGAAGGGGCTGTATGGCTGGCAGTAAAGTTGATGCCGATTTGTGGATAAGCGAATATATCACGCCTTGGGATATCTATGTTCACGGGATTACCAAGGTTTTAGCTTATAAAAAAACAGCCTATCAGGAAATGTATATTGTGGAAACAGGAGCCTATGGCAAAGGCTTAGTTTTAGACGGTAAATGGCAATCCTGTACAGGGGATGAGTTTATTTATCATGAAGCCTTGGTTCAGCCTGCTATGATTAGTCACCCTAATCCGCGTCGTGTTCTTGTATTGGGTGGGGGTGAAGGAGCAACGATACGCGAAATCCTGCGCTGGAAAACCGTTGAGCAGGTAATGATGGTGGATATTGATGGTGAGGTTGTGGAGGCTTGCCGACAACACCTGCCAGAAATGCATCAAAATGCCTTTGATGATCCCCGAACTCAACTGGTTATTGGTGACGCTCTAGAGATTTTAGACACCATGGAACAGCAGTGGGATATTGTCATCTCCGATCTGTCTGATCCGATTGAAGAAGGACCATCCTATAAGCTGTTTACCAAAGAGTTTTTTGAGAAAGTTCAGCGCGTTCTCACACCGGATGGATTTTTAGTCCTGCAAGCTGGACCCGTTGGAACATTCGCGGTCAACGCCCATGCTCGTCTAGTGAACACCTTAAATGCTGTTTTTCCACATATACACTCCTATTGTTGCTACACCCCCACCTACGGTGAACCCTGGGGATTTGCGATCGCCTCTGCCCAAGCCATTGACACTCAACCCAATCCGGCTACCGTTGATCAACACCTGCAAGACAAGACAACAGGTGGCTTGCGCCTAATCGACGGTGTGGCGTTATTAGGACTGTTACAAACCCCTGCCTATATCCGTCGGGCGATCGCCTCGGAAACTCAAGTCTATACCTTACACGAACCGCCAAAATTCTTTGGTAAGGGGGCATTGAATCAATCCTGATAACGAGTTGTGCTTAAACGTAGTGGATAGGAAGAGCTGGGGAAACTAGGGGAGTGGGTGAAGCGGGGGGAGAGAATGTTATATCTTTGGTCGCAATTTGGCATGACCCACAAGAGCATGATGTAACAATTTGTTACAATAAATGTAACGATTTATTGCAGTCTTAAAAAAAATAGACAGAAAAAAGGAAGACAACAGCGTAAAATTGCCAGTAAAACCAAGTAACTGAAGTTCTCAAGACTTCCAGGGTGCGACTCTCATAAAAATTCCTCCGTTGCGGGAAACCCCCTGTATGCGAGACCGGGGAGTGTCAAATTTACTAGCTGATGCTCCTCCTTGGTAGGTGGATAGCTGTCATAGCTATCGAATAGCTATTATCATAACTAAGCTAACCTGTCAAGTTTGATTGAATCAGTCACCATCCCCGTAATTCTGCCCAGCTACGCCGATCTTCACCCCAGAGACATTGCTCATGCAGCCTAGTGGTCTGCCATTTCATTCCTTAGCTCTAGAACCAGCAATTGATGCTCATTTTTTGACCGTTGCACCAGATACCCCGCTGGTGGATGTCTTGGCGCTGATGAGTCGATTTCGCAGTTGCCGATTACCCAGCCAAGCGTTAGGAACGGACATGAGTCACATCCCCGCGCATCTCCCGCAAATTTCCTGCCTGTCTCAGGAAGAAGATGCCGTGTTTGGTGTGGCGGATACGGCAGCAGGTTGTGTATTGGTGATGGAGGGAGAGCGACTGGTTGGCGTATTCACCGAGCGCGATATCGTTAGGTTAGCGGCGGCGGGTCTTCCCTTAAGCCGAGTCAATATTTCCGAAATCATGACCCGACCCGCGATTACACTGCAACCGTCACCGTCTCACGATATCTTTACCGCATTGGGACTCTTACGCCAGCATCGGATACGTCACCTACCGATTGTCAATAAGCAAGGGCAACCTATGGGAATTGTCACCCATGAGAGTATTCGCCAAGCCCTGCAACCCGTTAACCTGCTAACGCGATTGCGCTGTGTGCAAGATGTAATGACCACAGCGGTGATTCATGCACCCGTAACCACAGCGGTGCTACAGTTAGCCCAGATCATGACAGAGCATCAAGTCAGTTGCGTGGTGATTACTCAAGTCAGAGAGTCGGAAATTCAGCCTGGGGAACCCGCTGCCCTCACGCCAGCCGGATGTTCAGCTCCTTTGACTAAAGCCTCTTGTCCCTGTCCAATGCTGTATTCTCAGTCCCTGATTCCCGTAGGTATTGTCACGGAACGCGATATTGTGCAGTTTCAGGCACTAGAACTAGATTTATCGCGCCTACAGGCTCAAGAGGTGATGAGTACACCCCTATTTTGTCTGGGTCCGTCGGATTCCTTATGGCTAGCCCACGAGCAAATGCAGCAGCATCGGGTGCGACGGTTGGTTGTTCGCGGCAATCAGGGAGAATTAGTGGGGATTGTGTCCCAAACCAGCCTGCTGCAAGTGCTGAACCCCGTGGAAATGTATGGGGTCATCGAACTCCTACAACAGGCGGTGGAAGAACGAACCTCGGAATTAGCCCAGACCAATGAACGGCTACGCCATGAAATTGGAGAGCGCCAGCGAGCGGAGTTAGCCCTACAAAAATCCCATGACCAATTGAAAATTCAAGTTGAACAGCGCACAGCCCAGCTTACTCAAGCCAATATCCGGCTTCAACAGGATATTCTAGAACGCCAGCGGGTAGAAACAGCCCTGCGGCAAAGTGAAGCCCAGTTGAAAAAACAAACCCGCGAACTCACACGCATGATCCAGCAACTGCATTCTTATCAAAGTCAGTTGATTCAGAGCGAAAAAATGTCGTCCTTGGGACAACTGGTTGCTGGTGTGGCTCACGAAATTAATAATCCGATTAATTTTATTTACGGGAATATTGCTTATGCTTCTCAGTACGTTCAGGACGTTATGGGTCTGCTGGAACTCTATGAGCAGTATTATCCCCAACCTGTAGCCGAAATTCAAGAAACGACTGAGGAAATTGACTTAGAATTTGTCAAAACGGACTTGCCTAAACTGATTAACTCCATGAAAATCGGTGCTGATCGCATTCGCAACTTGGTGCTGTCGTTGCGGAATTTCTCCCGCTTGGATCAAGCGGAGATGAAATCGGTGGATCTCCATGAGGGGTTAGATAATACACTATTGATCCTGCAAAATCAGATCAAAGCCACGTCACATTTGGTTGAAGTAGAGTTGGTGAAGGAGTATGGGGATTTACCCTTGGTGGAATGTTATCCGGGGCAACTCAACCAAGTGTTTATGAATCTACTGAGTAATGCTATTGATGCCCTCGAAGAGTTGCGACAGTTCAATGCTCAAACTCAGTTGTCTGATGGGCAATCCTCGAATCCTTATCCCACGGTTGTGATTCAGACAGCGATTAAAGAGGTCAAGCGTCCTACATCCCAGGTGAAATCATCCTTGGTGAATCAATGGGTGGTAGTTCGCATTGCTGACAATGGATCGGGGATGACTGAAGTTGTGCGTCAACGTCTATTTGATCCATTTTTTACCACTAAACCAGTGGGGAAAGGCACGGGTTTAGGGTTATCGATTAGTTACCAGATCGTGGTGGAAAAACATGGGGGATATCTTCAGTGTAATTCTGAATCTGGGCAAGGGAGTGAGTTTGTGATTGAAATTCCGCTGCGACAGATACATTAGGGCTTGCTGCACAAGTGTGGAAGGTACACCAGATAAGGACTTCAAGCCATTTTTTGACCCAACAAGTGCAAGGTTTTTACACTATAACCGTCCAAAATCTGGAATTGCAAGCCGACCTCAGCACCAAATTTCCCCTCGAAAGAGGGGTGAAACCATTGCCCATTGCCCATTCCCTATGAAACACCGAGCGAAGTCGAGGTGTTCCCTCTCCCCACCACAAGACTTATTCAGCAGACCCCAAATAGGATGCTTCCGATCCGCTAGCTTTTCTTTTGCTTTCTGGAATAGTCTTGCTTCAGTAAAACTCCACAACCTAGTACACTCACTAAGCCTAGTAAAGTAGCTGGTTCCGGAACAGCTTGGGAAACCGATTCGTACCTAAGATTATCAAAAGAAAATCGAGAACCATTGAAAGTTACTTCAGCCCGTAAAAAAGGTGTTGTGCTTTCGACACCTAAGAATCCACCTAGTATTCCATACAACCCAATTGTCGATGCATCTTCAGAAATAGTTCCCAGGGAAAAATTATTTACATCGAATAGTTCTATAGTAGTAGTATCGCTAGTTGCAAACCCATATCCTAGTCGATTCTGCGGATTTTGAAATGTCAATGAGAGCACACCAGAAGCCGGTCCACTAATCATAGGCGTACCCAGACCATCGACTAGATGACCAGTACCACTAGAGAGATCAGCGTCTGGGGAGGGCTGACCATTTACAGTAAATTGATGAAGGACATCCTTAAATGTCTGACCATGAACAGGTTCAGTAAGAGGAACTTCAAATACATGCTCTTCATAACGTACTAATGTTGCATTTTCCGAAAAGTCATTGATGCCTATGGGGAAAATAGCAGCAAAAGCTGGTTGTGATTTTATTCCCCAAAAACCTAAACAAATGCCTAGAGTAGCTACAGCAAACTTATTCATGTTTGATCCAGTCCTGTTTCTTGATGACCGACTACCTAGTAGATTACTGCCAATTGGTTTTTGTGGAGTTAGTTAAATACAATCTTTATTAAAATTTTATTCAGGGAAATATTTAACAAGCTTATTAACGTAAATACTTGTTAAGTGTAAATTTACTGTAACTAAGCGCTAAAGTTGCCTTGGTTAAAGCAAAAATGCAAAAGCGATAAGATCGCTTCAATTTAAAATTTACATTTTTTCAAGACAGAGAATCACTGAAACAACGCAAATACGTCCGACTCATAATTTAAAGTTATAGTGAAGGATTAGACTGACCTAACTCTTAATCTTTACACAATCTTTAAGAAAAAGCTCTTGACAATAAAGCCAGATTAGCATTTATGCCCAAAACTTTTTACAGTTAGCTTGACCGAACCCAATGCTATACGGTTTTTTCTCCTTGTCTACTTTCCTTTCTTATCCTCCAAGTCTAGTCCCAACCATAAAATAAAAAACCTACACCTGTAAGGGCCCACCCTCACACCCCGTCCTACCATCAAGGACACTCTTGAGAAGAAGGTTGTACAATTGGAGGCAGCAACTTGGCACAAATGGCGAGTTGCGATCGCGCTTGTCACCCCCTGCAAAAACTACCCGTTTCCAAGACCATGAGTTTATCTTTAAAGCAGCTAACCGTTTATCTGACCTTGCTAGGCTTAGGCGGTGGAGCAGGGGTTTTAGGTAGTCGCTACCTTATGGCTGAACCCCAAGGGGTTAATCCGCCAGAAGCGATGCCGGCAGTATTGGAACCCTTATCCCCAACTCGGCGCTCCAATCGCCCAGCTCCCGCCAATCTTAATTTTATTGCCCAAGCTGTGGAGCAAGTTGGACCGGCGGTGGTGAGAATCGATGCGGCGCGTCAGGTTAGCCAAGAGGTTCCCGAACCGTTTAGAAATCCCTTCTTTCGCCGCTTTTTCGGTAATGAGATGCCTGTTCCGGAACCTCGTGTGGAACGGGGAACGGGATCGGGTTTTATTCTGGAGTCAGATGGGCAGATTATTACCAATGCTCATGTGATCGACGGGGCGGATATCGTCAAGGTTACACTGAAAGATGGGCGGACGTTAGAGGGTCGGGTGTTAGGAGCAGACCCAGTAACTGATGTGGCGATTATTAAAATTGAGGCGGAAGATTTGCCCACCGTCCGTTTGGGTAACGCCGATGAGTTGATTCCTGGGGAATGGGCGATCGCGATCGGCAATCCTCTGGGTTTGGATAATACGGTAACGGTTGGCATCATTAGCGCTTTGGGGCGATCGAGTTCTCAGGTTGGTGTTCCAGAAAAACGAGTCAGTTTTATCCAAACCGATGCAGCAATTAATCCTGGAAATTCCGGCGGACCGTTATTAAACGCCAGTGGTGAAGTTATTGGAATTAATACGGCGATTCGTGCCAATGCTCAAGGATTAGGCTTTGCTATCCCCATTGAAACCGCTCAACGCATTGCTGAACAGCTTTTTGAAAAAGGTCGGGTTGACCATCCGTATCTGGGAATTCAGATGGTAACATTAACCCCAGAGTTACGCAAAGAAATTAATCAGGATCAAGATGCGGGTTTAAAAGTGACTCAAGACCAAGGTGTCTTAATCGTCCGCGTTGTTCCTAATTCTCCAGCTCAACAAGCAGGTCTTGAACCGGGTGATATTATTCAAAAAGTTGGTGGAAAACTGATTAAAACGGCTTCGGATGTACAAGAAGAAGTAGAAGCGAGTGAAGTGGGCGCGAATCTCGATATTGAAGTGAATCGCCAGGGGAAAACAAAAACAATTCTCGTGAAACCGGGAGCGTTTCCAGTAAATCAGTTAGATTGACATTCTTCCCAACTAACCCTAATTGGCGTATGGTTGGGGTTTTCTTGCCAAAATAAAATACAGAATCTTATCTCAACAGGGGGTTGAAACTGTTGCCTGTTGCCTGTTGCCTATTGCCTCTCCCCACCACAAGACTTATTCAGCAGTCCCTACTTAGGCAAAAACGGTTAATCCTGCAAGAGTTGCACCACAAACTCAGCCGCCGTCAGATAACGTCGCCATTCTCTCCCATTCTCAAGGGGTTGTATTCCCCACCCTGGAGAGCTATCCGGCTTTTCCCATAACGTTAGATGCTCCACTGGGGGGTCAGCATAAAAACGACTCCCGCCACTTGCCAATAAGGCGGAACTCCAATGGGTAAAATAATCGTGACTCAGCCGATGAATGGGAAACGTTCCATATAAGGGTACACCCCACCCATCCAACGCCACCAGCGCTTTCACCGTTCCCCCAAGCATCTGCCATCCCCATGCTGCACCAATCGCACCAACTACTCCTGCACTAAAACTGATAAAAGTAACAGAGGTGTTCATTAGAGTGAGATGACGCTGTAAATAGTTCAAAATATGAATAGCTGAATATGCCGGATACTCGTGGCTAGGAAAAAGTAATAGTTGCTGAATATGCCATACATTTTCAGCGTTACAGCGTTGTAACCCAGCTAAAAACTCGTGTGTCAACTGTGAATTGTGAATACCAGGGCAAATGATAACTACTTTCTGCATGAGACTAAATCTGGGTTGACTCAGTACCTGGACATAAATTCTGTAGGCTGTACTAAGAAATGTTAAGAACCAATCTTGCCAAATGAGGATCTTCCGGACTTAGTGTGCTAAACTGACAAGACTCGGTCTGAGTATTTAATTGCTCCCTTGTTGAGTGAACTGGTCACGCTTCATCCCACTATGTTTGTTAAACGCTTTGGTTACCGATCATTAATCCACTTCCAACGGACCAATCCCCTTTTGCTGGGTAAAATGCTTTAACTCTTCCACCAACTGACTATCATTCGACGCGGTTCTCGCCCCCGCCTGGGCTGCCCAGTGTTTTAGGGCTTCAATTTGCTCCCGGGCGATCGCGGCAAGTGGTACCGTTTCTTCTATCGCCCGCCCAATATCCTCTGTGGTAAAATCTCGCCGTTGTCCATTCACCAAAGTACCAAACGCCCGATGCATGGCATCAATAATCACCTGTTCAATCTCCGCCCCACTAAAATCCTGCGCTTGTCGTGCTAATCTGGCTAAATCAAAATCCCGTAAGCGAGAAGGGCGTAAGGGTTGCAAATGTACCTTAAAAATATCCTGGCGTTCGGCTTCCGTGGGCAAATTCAAGAAGAAGATTTCATCAAATCTGCCTTTGCGCAATAACTCGGCGGGCAAAATCTGCACATTATTCGCTGTCGCCACAATAAACACGGGACTTGTCTTTTCCTGCATCCAGGTAATCAGCGTACCAAATACCCGCCTCGAGGTTCCCGAATCCCCATCAACGCCAGCACCAATATTACCAAACGCCTTATCAATCTCATCAATCCATAATACACAAGGCGCGATCGCTTCACTAATTTGAATCATCTGGCGCACCCGACTTTCACTTTCCCCGACAATCCCGCCAAATAATCGCCCGGTGTCTAATCGCAATAAGGGCAAACGCCATTCATGGGCAATGGTTTTCGCGGATAGGGATTTCCCGGTTCCCTGAATTCCCACCAGTAAAATCCCCTTGGGATTGGGAATGCCATAGCGTCGCGCTGCTTCGGTAAATGCATCTTGGCGCATCCGTACCCATTGCTTGAGATTCTCCAATCCACCGACATTTTTCAGCGATTCCTGAACCGTAAAAAAGTCTAAAATTCCCGTTTGGCGAATCGCTTGTTTTTTCTCTGCTAATACGCCATCAATATCCGTTTCATTCACCTGTTGTTTGGCGGCTAATGCCTTTGCCAATACCCGGGCAATTCTGGCACGACTTAATCCTTGACAGGCTTTAACTAATTGTTCCCGCGCTAATCCAGATACGTTTAAGTTTTCCGGTTTAACCAGAATATTAATCAGATAATCAATTTCCTGGGAATTAGGCAAGGGGAAATCAATAACCGTAACTTCCTCACTCAATTCGGCGGGTACTTCTAAGGTATGACTGGTGAGGATTAAGGTTTTACGAGAACGCTTAAGTTCCTTGGTTAGATTCTTCAATTCTCGGATCACGGGCGCATTGCGATCGCTCTGCGGATTTTTTAAGATAAAATGTAGATCCCGCAGGACAAACAGGGTATTTTCCTGAGGATCAGTCTTGCGAATCCGATGCAGCGCCCCCATAACTGAACCCTTATCGGCTCCATTATCCTCCCATCCCCGGACAATATCCCAGAGTAACACTTGGCGTTCGGGTTGGGATTGCACAGCGACGGAGAGTAATACTTCTTCCACGGGTTCTTCTTCAACCGCTACGATATATAGCAACGGATAACGCGCCCGAATCATTAAATCTAATTGTTCGATTAAGGTTTGATGGGGATTGAAGGTATTAGTCATTAGTCATTTGTCATTCGTCATTCGTCATTCGTCATTTGCAACACTTTATCGGGGCGGGTTTAGTCGCATCTGGGTGAGGGAAGAAACGATAGTAACGAAACCCGCCCCTACCCAATTTTTCTTAATTTATGGTAATCCCTAAATCCAACGGGAAAATCGGTATGCTCATCATAATCGGCATTGTCTAGATTAGCATCGGTCAGCTTAACTCCTTTTAGTTTAGCGCCTCTCAAGTTAGCGTCACTTAAGTCGGCTCCTGTCAGATTAGCGCCAACCAGATTAGCTTCGGTAAAATCAGCTTGGCTTAAATTGGCGTTACTCAGGTTTGCCCAACTGATAATCCCTTGAGTCAGATTTGCCTCTTGCAGGTTAGCATGACTTAAATCTGCCCCTCTGAGATTCGCCTCTGTGAGTTCAGCTTGACTGAGGTTTGTCTCCTTTAGGGAAACACCAGTTAGGTTCGCATGGCTGAGATTTGCCTGACTGAGTTCTACACCGTTTAGAATAGTTTGGTTGAAGTTCGCGCCTTTAAGGATTGCTCCTGTCAAATCTACTCGATTGAGATAGGCGCCACTGAGATTAGCATCACTTAAATCAATCTCGCTTAAGATTTCCCACTGTAAACAAATTCCACTTAAATTCGCTCCGGGGAATGCCCGATTTCCGTTTTCGTAACGGTTTAGAAGTTCCTTGGCTAATCGAATGCTGTATTGGGTTAATGCTGACTCGGCTTGAGTGGCGGCGTGTTTTTCCAAAAGAGAATAGGCGGTTTGGTGAATTTCCCACACTTCATCCTCTAGGGCTTGCATGAGTAGGATTATGCCCTTTTGCCGATAATTCAGGGCGTTATGGAGGGCGGCTATTTTGGCATTCAGGGATAGGGGAGAGGATGGGGGGTTCTGACTCAACTGCTGTTTTACGGCTTCAATTCCGCCTAATACGGCGTTTCCTCTGGAGATTGAACCGCCCAAAACTACATCAGTGGCTTGAGGATGATCTGGATAAGCTGGCATAGTTGACAAAATAAGGGTACGAGACTACCGTACCCTTTTTATGCTGTTCAGGGTTCATCTATCTTCGTGACACAGGTGTTACTTCTTTGGTGGCGACCAGCGATGGGGAAAAGATTGCTAATCCAAAGCACTTTAAGCGGCTAAAACGCAAGTTGAGACAAGCTCAAAAAGCATTGTCTCGCAGGGTTAAAGGTTCAAATAATAGGGAAAAGGCTCGGCAGCAGGTTGCTCGCAATCCATGCTCAAATCGCCGACGCCCGTAAAGATTTCCTTCACAAGCTAACGACTCGACTGGTACGTGAAAATCAATCGATTGTTGTCGAAGACTTAGCCGTGAAGAATATGATGAAAAACCATAAGTTGTGACGTAGCATGCTACGGCTCTACAAGCAATTGCTGACGCAAGCTGGAGCGAACTGGTTAGACGGTTGGAATACAAGTGCCAGTGTTGCGGTCGATTACTGGTTAAGATTGACCGATGGTTTCCCAGTTCTAAGCGCTGTGGACATTGTGGTCACGTTGTTGATAAATTGCCGCTTGATGTTAGG
>NZ_JAVJUO010000032.1:0-3896 GCF_040220555.1 Coleofasciculus sp. C1-SOL-03 | reverse complement strand
ATAAGTTACCCGTTTTGGCTTACAGGTTATCGGTAAAACCCGCCCCTACAAACTATCGGGTCGCCCAAAACTTAATCAATAAAGCAATACCGTGACGCGACCCCTCCCTAACCCTCCCCTCGAAGGGGAGGGAACAAGATTTGCGCTTGCTGGGAATCAGGCTGCGATCGCACCATTGAATTGACCCAAAGGGAACAGGCGATCCTGGTAGGGGCGAGATGCACCTCATCAATGAATAATTACAATCCATTCAAATAGTAAGCGTTTGGATTCTTTCTGTTCACTGATTCGGTGGATGCAGTCCGGCTAAGATAAGTAGGCGTCGAAGATTTACGACTCCCGGACGGTTGAGTGCAAGTGCTGCGATGGTTGCACGACCGCAGGGGGTTAGACCGAGTAGTTGAGTTAAATCTTCACTCCAATCAAAATGCTCTGTCCAATTCTGCTGACGAGGATTGAATAGGGCAATCTCTTGTCCCGTCTTTGGGTCAGGATAAACAGTCCGGGTGTATTTACGACCATTACAGCCGAAACACGCCCAGGCTAGATTTTCAGTAGTGGTTGCTCCGCCTAGTTGTCGAGGCTTAATATGATCAACGGTAAAGCTGTCAGGAGAGAATTCATCTGGGCAACGGCAGTATTCGCATCGATGCTTCGCCCGTTGAGCGATTTCCTGTCTCAGTGCTGTGGGGATTCGTTCATAGTCAGACGGCATGGGAAGGTTGGGATCTCAGCTGAATTTGTTGGTTTAAGCGGATTAGGTCAATATTCCTAATCTGCGCTAGTTGGATCAGGGCTTCTAATCGTTTTACTCGCTTCTCCTCTAACAAATCTTCGTAACCTATTAGTTCCTGATATTCCGCTTCGCTCAGTTCACCCCATTCACAGCGATCGCGTAATGTGTTTAGATGTACCTGTTCCTCTTCAGAGATATGGCTCTCTATCACCCCCAGCAATTGGGTTTCCTGGGGACTAACTGTACTCGACTGAGGCGGCTGCGCTAAAAATTCCAATAGCTGCACAACTGCTATCAATTTGTCCTGAGGTAGCTGTCCAATCAGCGCGATCGCTTTTTGGTGAATATCAGTAGCAGGAGCCATTGTCCATCCCTAAGTCATGGTTAATTCATAGTTTAGCAAATCTTAGGATTGGTCTTGATCTGACCTCTCCCTAACCCTCCCCTTCAAGGGGAGGGAACAAAATTGGCGCTTGCTGGGAATCAGGCTGCGATCGCACTATGGAATTGACCAGACGAGAACAGGCGATCGCTCCTATTGAATTGACCAGAAGGGAACAGGCGATCCTGGTAGGGGCGACTCGCCTGTATTAATTAACAACCCCAATCCATTTAATTTGATCGGGTCGCCCAATACTAAATCAACAAAGCAATACCTTAACCCGACCCCTCCATAACCCTCCCCTCGAAGGGGAGGGAACAAGATTGGCGCTGGCTGGAAATCAGGCTGCGATCGCACGATTCAATTGACCCAAAGGGAACAGGCGATCGCACGGTTTGTCGTTGGCGTGTGGGAAACCCCAGCTTGCACCCTTGCTTAAGTCAGATGATTGCTCTAGGTACAGAAGTGGGTAAGTTAGAGAGAGTGCCTGGGTTGATAGTCTGGACGTTGATAGGGTCGCAAGGATCGTAATCACCATTGATTAATCTCAACGATATCAATTTAGTTCTCTTTCCTGATTGGACTCAATCTGAGGAGGTCTTGGAACGCGATTTACAAGAAGTAGTCGGAATGAGTGCGACTCATCTGGCGAGTCGGTATATCACCTTGTTGATTGATACGAGTACCATTGCTCAGGATGATGCTGAACTGTTTTTGTCTGGTGTGACCATGCATCTTTTGATGGCAGAAGACTTCCAGGTTACTGAGGGTGCGGAAATTGTACTGATGGGAACGCTGAGTTGTCGTGAATGGCAGGATCTTTTGCCTCAGATTCAAGCTAGACTGGTTTTGAAATGTGAAAATCAGTCGGCTATTTCCCACGCTCACGCTGCATCTCTTCCTGCCTATGATTTGGCAAGTTTGAGTCAGGAAAATGCTAGGTTTTTTTGGCAGGAATTGGGGGATGGGTTATTTCAACAGGGAAAATGGCAAGCGGCTAGGGAGTGCTATGAAAAAATTCTGGCAGTTGGGTGGGGAGATGCACAACTGTATTGGCGGTTGAGTGAATGTTTGAGATATTTACGGCTGACTGATGCCGCGATTAGTCGTCTTACTCAAGGAATTGAATTGTACCCGAAAGAAGGTAAGCTGCATTTCTCGTTAATCATGAATTTGCACGCTAGGGGTCGTATTCAAGAGGCAAGAAACCGGGCGAAGATTGCTTCAGAATTATTTCCTAGTAATTATAGGTTTAAAATTCTCAAATACTTGCTTTTACCGATAATCTATGATAATCAAGCGGAAATTGCTGGCTATCGACAAGAGTTCATCAGAGGACTGCAAGCATTAATTCAGGAAACCTCTCTAGAAACCGATGAAAATCAAAAGAATGCTCTGGTAGGGATAGGTAGCCTGACTAACTTTTATTTGCCCTATCAGGCTGAAAATGATCGAGAACTGCAATCTCAATATGGAGAATTAGTCCGTAAAATTATGGCAGCGAACTATCCGCAATGGGTGGTTCCTGTCTCTATGCCACCCCTTCGGGCAAATGATAAAATTCGGATTGGTTACGTTTCTGCTTATCTTCACGCTTACAGTGGCACCCTTTGGTTAACGGGCTGGTTGCGTTATTGCGATCGCACCCGTTTTGAGGTCTATTGTTACTATACGGGCAATACGCCGGATGCGGTTACTCAACAGTTTCAAGACTATAGTGATGTGTTTTACCATAGTCCGGGTAATCTCGAAGACGTTTGTGAACAAATCATTCGGGATCAACTTCATATTCTTGTCTTTCCAGAAATTGGGATGGACCCGCAAATTAGGCAAATGGGGAGTCTACGATTAGCGCCCGTGCAGTGTGTGGCTTGGGGTCATCCGGTGACGACAGGATTACCGACGATTGATTACTTTTTGTCGAGTGAGTTAATGGAACCGGAAAAGGCACAAGACCATTATTCGGAGAGGTTGATTCGTTTGCCAAATATTGGCGTGGCTTATCCTAAACCGTATATTCCGCCACGAGTTAAGTCCCGTTCAGATTTTCAGCTTCGGGAGGATGCGGTTATTTATTTATGTTGTCAAGCGCCGTTTAAATATCTGCCTCAATATGATTGGATCTTGGCGGAAATTGCCCGTCGGGTTCCTCAGGCTCAGTTTTTGTTTCTGCGGGGTGATTTATTGAAGCCGCGTTTAAATCGGGCTTTTGCCAAAGTGGGTTTGAGGAGTGAAGAGTATTGTGTGTTTCGTGCTATTCCCGAACGGCTAGACTATTTAATGATTAACTTAGTTTCTGATGTTTATTTGGATACATTTTGTTGGTCTGGAGGGAATACAACGTTAGAGGCGATCGCCTGTTGTCTGCCTATTGTTACCTGTCCTGGGGAATTTATGCGGGGTCGTCATTCCTATAGCTTTCTGAAAATGTTGGGGGTGACAGAGACAATTGCTGAGAATGAGGTAGATTATGTGGAAATTGCGGTAAGGTTGGGTTTAGACTCGACTTGGCGACGGGAAATCGGGGAACGTATGGCACAGCGGCTTGATTATCTCTATGAGGATCAGGCTTGTGTGGCTGGCTTGGAGGCGTTTTATCAGCAGATAGCAATACCTTGATCTGACCCCTCCCTAACCCCTCATAAGGGTAGGTTTTTTAAGATTGGGGTTGAGGTAAGACAAGGAAGACAGGTAGACCAGTAGACAAGGAAGAGTGAGAACGAAAAATAGGGCGTTTCGGCTTTTAGAAGTTAGCTTGACCGAACCTAATTTTGTACG
>NZ_JAVJUO010000031.1:0-13029 GCF_040220555.1 Coleofasciculus sp. C1-SOL-03 | reverse complement strand
TTGACCGAACCTAATTTTGTACGGTTTTTCCCCCTTGTCTTCTTTCCATCCTTGTCCTCCTTGTCTTGTCCCAACCCTAAAATAAAAAACCTACACCTGTAAGCTCCCCCAGCTTCCAGACGTGCCATGGCACGTCTCTACATTGGCTTCCCCCGCTTCCCCCGCTCCCCCTCACCACAACACTTATTCAGCAACCCCTAAATGTCATCGCTTGCGGTTGCGAACCAGCAGATAGAGAAAATAAGGGGCACCGACAGCGGCGGTAATCGCACCACAGGGCAACTCGATGGGCGCAAAGAGTACCCGTGCCAACCAATCAGCCAGCACAATAATTAGTCCACCCATCAGTGCTGCTGTTGGCATTAACCCTTCGTGATTGGGTCCAACCAACTGACGTCCCAAGTGCGGTGCCATCAATCCCACAAAGCCAATCGTACCCGCCACAGCCACAGCCGCACCCGCCATTGCCGCACTCATGAGCAATAACAAACCCCGCTGCCACTCCACTCGCGCCCCCAGTCCTCTGGCAAGGTCATCTCCCAGGGAGAGAGCATTCAGTGGCATCGAAAGCGCCAACGACAGGGGGACAAACACCGCCAGCCAAGGGAATAATGCCCCGACATGCTGCCAACTCCGCCCGTAGACACTTCCCGCCAGCCAAACCAATGCCTGACTGACACTATTAATTTCCCCAAATGTGACCATTAAATTCGTCAAAGCTCCTAGGATAGCGGCTATCCCGACACCGACGAGAATTAACCGGATGGGAGAACTGCCCTGATCCCAAGCCAGAAGGTAGATAAAGATGGCAACAACTAACGCCCCAGCAAAGGCAGACAAAGGGAGGGCAAACAGCGGCACCTCTGGAACTAAAACGATTAAACTGACAGCCGCTAAACTCGCACCCGCATTCACGCCAATGATGCCGGGATCGGCTAAGGGATTGCGTGTCAGTCCTTGCAGAATCGTCCCAGAGATAGCTAATCCCACTCCTACCCCAAAGGCGACTAACGTTCTGGGCAACCGCAGCACATTCACAATAAAGGCATAGTCGGGGTTAGCCGTCGGCAACCCCACAATCGTTTTTAAAACAGCCAATGGTGGAATGGGATATTCCCCTTGTCCCACATTGATCACGATCGCCGCGAGAGTCACCAAAACCAATACAAGTAGTACGGTTGGTACGCGCCGTTCTATACGGAACGATATCGGCAACAGTCGAGGACGAATAACTAGCCAGTTTTTTCTCACCGTTTCACCTTGAACCGCGCCAGATAAATGAAGAACGGAGCGCCCACTAAAGCAGTCATGACTCCCACGGGCAGTTCTTGAGGACTAATCAACACCCTGGCAGTGATATCAGCGACCAGGAGTAGGATGGCACCAAAAATGGCAGAATAAGGCAAAATCCAGCGATAATCAACGCCCACTAAGAAGCGGACGATGTGGGGAACAACCAGACCAATAAATCCAATCGGACCAGCTGCCGCGACAGCGCTCCCTGCCAGCAAAACCACACTCACGGCGGCGGTTAGTTTCACCCATAGGGTTTGTTGACCCAAGCTTTTAGCCACATCGTCACCAAGGGTTAGGGTGGTCATTTGTTTCCCTAAGGCAAACGCGATCGCTAATCCAATGCCGATGTAAGGCAGCACTTGTAAGAACAAGGTGAAATCCCGACCCGCCACCGATCCAGCTAACCAGAAGCGGATTTCATCCAGGGTTTGTTGACTCAGGATGAGGATAGCAGTGGTGAGTGAGGATAGTAAGGCAGTCAATGCCGCACCCGCAATCGTCAGGTTGAGTGGAGTCAGTCCCCCTCGACCCAGAGATCCGAGCAAATAGACGGTGATTGCCGTAACACCTGCCCCCCCAAAGGCACACCAGGCATAGACACTCAGGGAAGATGAGCCGAAGCGGAAAACAGCGATGACGACTGCCATTGCCGCACCCGCATTAACTCCCAAAATTCCTGGCGACGCTAAAGGATTGCGAGTTAATCCCTGCATCAGGGCACCTGCCACCCCAAGGGCAGCACCCACTAGCATGGCAATCAGCGATCGCGGCAATCTGACTGTGCGGATAATCAGGTGGTCGGTAGAGCCATCAAAGTCGGTTAAAGCGGCATAGACAGTGCTAATCGAAATATCTGCGACACCACTGGTAATGCTTGCCACCAAGCTGACGAACAGAATCAACAGACTCAGTGACAAACCAACGGGGAGTAAGAGGCGCGATCGCCCCCTACTTTTCCCTCTTACCGTAGCACTCTCGCTTGCCAATCGCTTCTTTACCTCAATCAATGATTCCAATTGCAAATGGAAAGGTTTTAGAGGATGTCTGAAAAGTTGTCTTTGACACTATTACCTAGTGGAGATCCCCCTAAATTCCCCTTTTTAAGGGGGACTTTCCTTGGTCATTTCCCCCCTTTTTAAGGGGGGTAGGGGGGATCGGATACTTCAAGAAACATCTTCTTAGAACTCCCCATTCCCTTAAAAAGAAAACTAATTTTTCATTTCCCCATTTTCCCAATTTCCCTCCACACGGGTTCCGTCAGCGAAAATATAGACACCTTCTCCCTGCCTTTGTCCATTGCGGAATTCTCCTTCAAAGCTATCCCCACTGGCATAGTTACAGACAGCTTTGCCGTTTAACTGACCCTCACTGAACTGTCCTTCGCAGCGATCGCCATTCGCAAACGTATAAATTCCCGTGCCGTTAAACTTACCGTTACTAAACTCGCCTTTGTAACGATTACCATTGGCGTCGGTGAAAACACCTTCGCCGTTAAATTGACCGTTACTAAATTGACCTTCGTAGCGGTTTCCATTAGCGAAGACGTACACGCCTTGACCCTCGGGTTTGCCATTACTAAATTCCCCTTCGTAGCGATTGCCATTAGGATAGTCCCGAACCCCTTTGCCACTGAACTGACCATTGCTAAACGTTCCTTCATAGCGCCCCCCCTCAGAGAAGGTGTAGACTCCTTGACCGTTCGCCTTACCATCACTCAGTTCACCTTCATAGCGATCGCCATTGGCATAGTCGCACACCCCCATACCATTGAGGTTAGTGTCTTGAATTTCCCCTTCACAGCGATCGCCATTGGCTAAAATAAAGGCTCCCGTACCGCTGGGATTGCCATCCGTAAACTGTCCCTCATAGCGACCGCCATCGGCGCTAATGTAGGTTCCCGTACCGTTAGGCTGACCATCCTTAAACTCCCCTTCGTAGCGATCGCCATTTTCGTACACCCGGACACCTTCGCCATTGGGTTGGTCGTTGCTAAACTCACCTTCATAACGACCGCCATCAGCAAAGGTGTAGATGCCTTGACCTTTCTTGTTACCATCGACAAAGTTTCCTTCATAGCGATCGCCATTCGCGTATTCACAGACGACTTCACCGTTGAGATTACCGTTGCTCATTGCCCCTTCACAACGACCCCCATCGGGTAAAGTGACGACACCTGCTACTGCGATCAAGGGATTGATAACATGGCTGGCAATATCTACGCTTGAGGCAATAAGTAACATTATTCCGAATCGTCCGATTGTACGAAGCATTAGACAAATACCTCCTTGATTAAAATAGATGGGGCTAATTGTTGAGTTAGTTTTAGGGATTGCATCTGGCATTGTCTTACTCTGTAGGTTCAGGAGGGGGTACTTCTTCCACCTGTTCTTGGCGTTCGCGTTCAAGTTGTTCTTGACGCTCTTGTTCTAGACGTTCCTGTTCGAGTTGTTCTTGACGTTCCTGTTCTTGGCGTTCGCGTTCAAGTTGCTCTTGACGTTCCTGTTCTTGGCGTTCCTGTTCGAGTTGCTCTTGACGTTCCCGTTCTTGACGTTCCCGTTCAAGTTGTTCTTGACGTTCTTGTTCTAGACGCTCCTGTTCAAGTTGTTCTTGACGTTCTTGTTCTAGACGTTCCTGTTCGAGTTGTTCTTGACGTTCTTGTTCTAGACGTTCCTGTTCGAGTTGCTCTTGACGCTCTTGTTCTAGACGTTCCTGTTCGAGTTGCTCTTGACGTTCCCGTTCTCGACGTTCCCGTTCTAGCTGCGCCTGACGTTCCCGTTCTCGGCGCTCCCGTTCTAGCTGTTCGGCGCGTTGACGGGCTTCCCGTTCAAAGTCAGTTCCCTCCTGAGCAAAACTAATTCCCATTCGTACTCGACGGCGGCTTCCTTGTGCGGGGCAACTCACACTGGTTACGGTTTCAAGGGCTGCTTGATTAATAGCAGGATAGGGGCTGGGTTCCACAAGCTTCGACTCGATTACCTTACCGCTTCCATCGACGATTAATTCGACAACGGGTCTCGCTTCGATATCTTCATTGGCGAGTGATGATGGAAATTCCGGCTTGCTTGTCGCCACGCAACCTGCTGATGAGGAAACGGGGAGTGACTCAGAGTTGCCTGCGGGTCGCGTGGGTGCTGAGGGATTGGTTGCCACGGCGCCTGGTGAGCTAGGGTCAGCCATTGAGTCGCCCTCACTTGATGAAGCTCGTTCGGCAGAACGGCTACCGCCCAAGCTCTGTCTCAATTGCTCCGAACCCGAGGCGGAGCCGGGAAGGGGTTGGGAACGACCACTGGGTCGCGTAGGGGCTGAGGGATTGGTTGCCACTGCTCCTGGCGAGCCAGGGTCAGCCATTGAGTCTTCAGCACTTGGAGATGTCGATTCTGAAGAGCTACCGCCTAAGCGCTCTCTGATTTGCCTAGTAATCTTTGAGGCATCGGACAATAATCCAGGAATTCCTGTGGGTCGTGGGGGGGCGGAGGGATTGGTTGCCACGGCGCCTGGTGATGTAGGGTTGGCATCGGAGGTGTCATCATTAGTGGGCGCGGCTGATTCTGTCGTCGTTGGTTCGCTTAAGCGTTCTCTCAGTTGTTCTACGTCTGAGTCAGTCTGAAGCGGTTGGGAATTGGTGTCTGGGCGTGGCGGTGCTGAATTATTAATGGCTACGGGTTCAGGAGGTGATAGGGGAGCAGGTTCTGAGGGTTCACGAACGGGTTCTGAGGGAGGTGTAACGGGGCTGCGTTCCCTTGTCGGTTCAGTGGGTGGCTCTACTGAGGTGGGTGCAGGTGGCGTTACGGGTTTTTGAGGTGTGGCTGGTAGAGCAGGTACGGGTTGCTGGACGGGTTTTTGAGGTAAAGCGTCAGCCCGTTGCTGCGGTTTAATTGGCTCTGGTATCTGGGTTTTGGTCGGTTGCGGTGGAGTTGGGGTTTCAACTGCCTTTGGTTTTGGCTTTGGAGTCTCTTTTAGAGGTTGTTCTTCTGGTTTAGGGACTTCAGGTTCCTCCACAAGTATGATTTCAATCGGCTCTTCGGCAAGTTCTGGTCTTGCTTCCCAAGCCCAGCTTGCGCCAAGAGCCAGCACTATATGCAGCACCGCACTCCCAGCAAAGCTATAGATGAGAAACTTTTTGAGAGCCTCTTGTTCCTTTTTGTGCTGCTCTATACAGAAGCTCGATAGGCTCATACGCTACACACCTTATTAACCGCTCCCAATTATTGCGTATTACTGTCATTAAACGTCAGACGATAATAAAATGGTCAAGCGGTCATTGTCAAGAAAAATAACTGGAGGCAGCGCGGCGAAGCGGAAATACTTGAGCTGGGTAAGCTTGTATAAACTTAGCCTGCTATGTCTGGGAGCTTGTAGAGACGTAACAGGGTACGTCTGGGAGCTGGGAATACTTGATCAGCTCTCTAGCGAATAATATTCATTAAGTTGTGAAAACGTCTTTAGATAGGGATAATTTATCAACCTCTATATTTATTCTCCCGATTTTTTGAAGGGAAACCCGTTGAACGTCATACCACAACGCGATAAATTTCAGTCTGGTGCGTGCCATCGGGATGCAAGTGGAGCAAGCGAAAACCCGGTTGCTTGTCCTTGGGCATAGCTTGAGGTAAATCTAACTGCAAACAAGTGGAAGGACAGCCGTAAAAATGAGTATTGCCCCGTTGTTGGTGAAACGTGGTGTGAATATGACCAAATACTACGGCTTGTACTTGGGAGGCGCGATCAATCAAGGCAAGGAGTTCATCGGCATTTTGAACTTGCATCTGATCGAGCCAATCAATGCCAAAGGGTAAGGGGTGATGATGCAGAGCAATTAGGGTGGGACGTTCGATTTCGAGAATTTTTGCTAGACTTTGCAAGGAATGTTGAGATATTTCCCCTTCCCCAAAACGAGCAGTAGGTAAGGTTGAATTCAATAACACCAATTGCCAATCTCCCAAAGTTACGGCTGGCGGTGCATGGAAAAGGGGATGAACAAGAGCTTCTGCCATTACCGACGGGCAATCGTGGTTGCCGGAAAGCCAGTAGGTGGGAATTTGCAGAGGGCTAATCAGGTCAATTAATTGTTGATAGGCAGAGGGTGAACCCGTATCGGCAATGTCTCCTGTCAGCAGGAGATAATCTGGCTTGACTTGAGCGACACGCTGCATCACAGCTTTGAGTCTGTGCCAAGGACGACAGCCGCGCAGTTCAGCGTCAGGATGGCAGCAGAGGTGGGTATCAGTGAGTTGAGCGATGGTAATGGATATGGGCATCAATTTCGCTTTTCGGTGTGCAGCGTTGAGAATGGCGCTCAACTCCACCAGGATGAGGTGGGGATTGAGCTATCCAACGTTCCCAGTTTTAGGCATTTTTTTTAAAGAGTCTCCTGATAATCTAGAGTTAAAACAGCGAACCATCAACCTTCTCTCATTCCCGTTTACGTCTCAGAGCGGAAACGCTATATATATAATGGAAGCCGATTGTCTACAATAGAGCAACAGCTTAAAAATCTTTTGTGTTAGTATGGCAGTCACTAGCGAAGCTCTTAAGCAAGATCTCGATCGACTCACCGCCGAGCAACTTCAACAAGTTGCTGACTTCATCGCTTTTTTGAAATTTCGAGATAAACGCCGCCGTATCGCTCTCGATCCCGTTCAATTGGCTCCCCTCGCAACTGAATTTGCAGAAGAAGACCGTTCTCTTGCTGAAGCTGGAATTGGTGATTATGCAGTGATGCTTGCTCGGGAAGATCGGCAATGACCGACCCGCTTAAACGAGGGGAGGTTTGGTTAGCAAACCTCGATCCTACTCGGGGTTCTGAGCAAGCAGGCGTTCGTCCTGTCATCATTTTTCAAAATGATATCGTCTCTCGGTTCTCAACAACAACTATTGCTATCCCCTTAACTACGAACCATCGTCGCGCTTCATTACCAATTTGTATGTCGATCCAGCAGGGAGATGGTGGGTTATCACAGAATTCAGTTGCATTATGTTTTCAAATTCGAGTACTGGATAAAGCTCGGTTAATTCGGAGATTAGGTCAACTGAGTGCTGAAACAATTGCTCTGTTGATATTTTTGGTAAGGCAGTGCTTTGAAATTGCGCGTACAAATCAGTCGTGTTAGCTACAGGAGTTATGAGTAGAACCTACTGGTACACTATCTATGTTGATAGAGATCCAAATGACCCCTACAAGGGCTGGGGATGGATAGAAGTCACAACGGAGGACAGTAAGAGGTTTGGTATTCCTACTGGATATCCGGACACTTACACAAAATTTTGTAAATTTCCATCTGAGCGATTCAAGCTTCCCAACAGTGGGAATCTTCCATCTATAGGTAAAGCTGGCGCGAAGAGATTCACACTGAACCTTGATGGAGAGCTTGTTACGATAAGAGCACAAAAATCTCTAACAATTCAAGCAATATGTGCATGGTGCAAGACTTGGGCATGTCCAAATGCTAAGCTCATTACTCCAGGCAATAGAACACATTCCATTGACGGTGATAAGCTAGCTCATCAAGCCCATTTCATTTACTTTATTCTCAACGAAGATAGCAATGCGATCAAAATAGGTCGGGCAAAAGATTTAACAAAAAGGATGAACGCACTTCAAACATCTAGTCCAGCTAAGTTAAGGCTAATCAAATCAGTGCAAGTTGAAGGAAGAAAAGAAGCTCATGAACTAGAAAAATCACTGCATAAACAGTTCAATGAAATTAGATTGGCTGGAGAGTGGTTCAAGGCTGAACCAAGTCTTCTAGGGTACATCAACCAGTTGTGACAAGTAGCGGCGGCATAACAACCCGACTGGAGCTGACTGTTGAGAGATTTTGGTGGTAAAGGTTACTTGCAGCCGCTGACCCGAAACGTTAAATCATCACAAGCCTATTGAACCCTTGTACGTAGGAAGAGCCCTTTCACCCATGCCAATTCTGCTGGCACAATGCTTTGGCTTGGTTGGGCCATAATTTTCTCCACATGCTCGCGCACACCTTGCACAACTAAAACCACTCCGCTATTTTCGCCAAATGACCCTCAGGACAATCGGTACCCCGTCAAGTGCAGTGACGGTATTTAAGGGTAAGCGCGATCGCTCTTCGGAGCGTAGGTTGGGTTGAGGAATGTTGACATATGCGGAACAAAGCTCGTGCCTCTCTCCAATTTTGGGCGAATACACACTACTCCCTGCTGTAGATCCGGCTATGCAGGGGTGGAGCTACAGTAAAGAATTATTTCATTCACCTAATACGGGCGGAGCTACAGAATTACTCTGTACAATAAATTGTTATGCTGCTTAGTCCCTTGAGGAGGGGCAACCGCAAAGTTATGGATGGGGTTCGCGATCGCTTGGAAGCTATCTCGAAATAGTGCGTACTCTGTCGTCACAGAGTTTGTCCTACATAGTTTAGACTGTAAGCTAGCTAACTAGCTTATCATGATGGAGCTTTCCCCATGCCCCAAGCCTTGAAAGCAATTTATCATAGTGGTACATTCATCCTTCAAACAGCTTGCGATTTGCCTGAAGGCGCTGAGGTCGAGCTTTTTGTAAAATCACCTAAAGTCATTCCTCCAAAGATTACCGATATTGCAGCTAGGCAGAATTTTTTAAGGCTGCTTGTTGAGCGAATGCAACAAAACCCCATTCCCTCGAATGCTCCCCAGTTTACAAGAGATATGTTGCATGAACGCTGTTGACACAAATGTTTTAATTTACGTCAATGATTCGCGTGATCCTGGTAAGCAGGCAATTGCAACTTCTCTAGTAACTAATCTGACAGAGGGGGTTTTAATTTGGCAGGTTGCCTGCGAATATTTGGCGGCAAGCCGCAAACTTGAGCCATTGGGGTATGACAGAGCGCAAGCCTATCAGTACATTCGAGATTTGCAACAGGTTTGGTACACAGCTTTGCCAACTTGGGCTGTGATTAATCGTGCCGAGGACTTGATGAGCCGTTTTAGTTTGTCTCATTGGGATTCGATGGTGGTTGCTGCTTGTTTGGAAGCAAACGTCGAAACTCTCTACACAGAGGACTTTGGCTATTCAGACATTGATGGATTAAAAATTATCAATCCTTTCAAAAATCCCTAAACCCGTCGCAGCATAACAACGCGCTGGAGCGGACGGGCGAGAGATCTTGGTTGTGATGCAAAGGTTACTAGCAGCCGCTCAACTTAGCCGTTAAATCATCACAAGCCTATTGAACCCTTGTACGTAGGAAGAGCCCTTTCACCCATGCCAATTCTGCTGGCACCCTGGCTTTGGCTCGGTTGAACCATCATTTTTCCCCACAAGCTCACGCACTCCTTGGACAAAACCACTCCACTATTTTCGCAAAATAACGATCGGGACAATCGGTACCCCGTCAAGTGCAGTGACGGTATTTAAGGGTAAGTGCGATCGCTCTTCGGAGCGTAGGTTGGGTTGAGGAATGTTGACATATGCCGAACGAAAGCTCGTGCATCTCTCCAATTTTGGGCGAATACACACTACTCCCTGCTGTAGAGCCTGCTATGCCGGGGTGGATCTACAGTAAAGGATTAATTCATTCATCACACGCAACATCTAATTGAACTAGCTAAGGAGCGAGGAGGTTTTGAAATATAAATCGCAACTGGAGCCAAACAATTGCGGTCTAACATAGCCTCTGAGCCAGAGGGGCGTAAAATGGAAAGATTCTAAACCTATTCCAAATGAGTGAAACCGTCTACATCGAGACCAGTATCTTGGGATACCTCACAGCCAGATCAACCAAAGACCTCATTCTAGCTGCAAATATGGAGATCACAAAAGATTGGTGGGAATCTCGTCGAAATGCCTTCATCCTTTACACTTCGGAGGCTGTTCTAGACGAAGTGGCACAAGGAGATGCGGAAATCGCCGCTCAACGACTGGAGATTCTGCGTGATTTCCCCTTGCTGGCATTGAATCAAGCAGTGCAAGACTTAGCCGCACAATTTCTCGCCCGAAGTAGCCTTCCTCCAAAGGCAAAGGTGGACGCGATTCACATCGCCGCTGCTACCATACACGGTATGGATTACCTGCTAACGTGGAACTGTAGGCATATTGCAAATGCTCAAATTCAAGGGAAATTGGCAGAAATTAGTCTCGATTGTGGCTATGTGCTTCCAGTTCTCTGTACACCAAACGAACTGATGGGAGATTAGGCTATGTGGAAAGATGAAATTGTTGAAGAAATTCATCGTATTCGCGAAGAATATGCCAAATCTTTTAACTACGATTTGAATGCAATATTTGCAGACCTACGTAGAAAGCAAGAAGAAAGCGGCAGAGAGGTCGTAACCTTATCGCGTAAACCCGGTCTAACAACACGTTGGAGCCGACGGACGAGAGATCTTGGTGGGGAAGCAAAAGATATTAGCCGCCGCTCAACTTAGCCGTTAAATCATCACAAGCCTATTGAACCCTTGTACGTAGGAAGAGCCATTTCACCCATGCCAATTCTTTTCGCACAATGCTTTTGCTCGGTTGGGCTATAATTTTTACCCACATGCGATCGCATTCCTTGGACAAAACCACTCCGCAATATTTACGCTAAGATTGAGGCGACAAAGTTGGAACGCAGTTCTAGGCTATGGTAAATCCTTCTAGTCCATCTACAACCTCTCTTGAATCGTTGACTTGTACTATATGCTAAAATCTAGAACGCAGCGACTTAACTATCGTTGGAACCGACAACCGAAATTGAGTTTACCATTAGTGAGCCGGGTGGTGGACTTGCTTGTCTCAAACGCCGTCGCTCAGCTTAGTAAGCTTAACTTTTAGCGAAATTGCTGATTGTTTTAGGCTGGGTTTACGATAGGAAACCCAGCTTTGCTTTCTTCTGGTAACGCCGACCAAAAGCGCGATCGTTGAAACGAGGTCAAATCTATGATGGCTTGCAATCCCCTCAAAACTCATCATCCCTATGCCCAAATACAGTTCCAAATACAGTTTATGTTCACTTTTGATGAGCCAAGAGCGAAGCTTTTGGAGCAGGCGATCCCCTCAACATACCCTCTGTACTCAAATCTTCATCTATTTCCTCCCAGTGGATGCCGTAACCACCACCACACATTTCCCACTTCATTCGTTGTTCAGGCAGAGCATTGAGGAGTTTTGGATACCAGACTAGAGGTACAGTAATCGTCCGCCCATCCATTAGATCGACGCTGATTGTTTCCTCAGTAAACAAAACATTCTTAACTCTCTCGTCCGCCTGAATCGCCAAAATACCCATTCCAAGCCTCCAATAAAACCTCTTGATTATCTTGCACCGTTACCTGCAACTTCCGCAACTCTTTTGCACTGAACCCAATATCCACAGCCGAGAATTTCGAGCAGCCAGTTTTCGCAAACTCATTATTTTAGGGGCTGATAATAAATTAGTTGATGTTTGGGCAACAGTTCTGGATGCAGGATTTTCACTAAGTCCGACAAAACCAGATGGGGGCTAATCGTACCACTTTGCCAGTAATCATTTCCCCCAAATTCATTCACCCGCGCATTGTTATTAAACACGCGCCCGGATTGAAAGGCAGAAAGTTTTGTGTAGCGTTCATCTGTACTCGCCACATCCTGTAATCTTGTCCAATCCTGACTGCCATTGAGCCAAACTTGGGCATTGAGGGCGCGATCGTACACCGCTTCAAAACTCAGGGGAATACTGCCACTCTCAGCATTATCTGCTCCAAAATAGTTAGCTCCAGCATCTTTTAATAATTTGGCTACATAGCTATTCCCACCGGGGATATTCCATGTCCCATTTCGATGAAAACCCGTAATGACTGTTGGTTGATTTTGAGCCTTTTGAGCAATCGCAGCTACTTTGAGTCTGGCTTTTTCATAGTTCAAAGAACGCTTTTGCTTCTTGGATAACCTGCGTTGCAGCACTAAGAGCCTACGGTGCATATCCTTGAAAAACTTGCGTCCAGGCTCTATGAAGCCATCACTGGTAGCCAAATAACTATTTAGCCCGACATCTACCCCAATAAAGTGACCGTGTGGGACGGCATCTGGGATAGAGATGTCAGATTGAATGCTTATGACTGCAAACCAACCCACGGCTTTTTTGATCACCCTGACCTGCTTGACTACAAACCCATCGGGGATTGGTCGATGTAGATTGATTTGAACATTTCCTAGTTTGGGTAGTTTAATCTGCCATCCAGTTATGGGATTTACCTTGAATTGAGGGAAAAGTACCGACTTCATCTGCCCATACTTTTTGAACCTTGGAAACCCATAACCCCGCTTCTGAAAAAAGTCCCAAGCGTCATGTAACCGCCTAACAGTTGTCTGTAATACCTGAGCGGGTACTGCCTTTAGTCTTGGGTAATCTTTTTTAGCTTTGGGTAAGTTATTCTGTTGTTGCTGATATCCAGGAAAAGGATCGTCAACGCTTATTATGTACTCTGAGTCTAAGCTACACCTATCTATGGCACACTTCCTTGAAGCGATCCAGTCCTTTAGCTCTCTAAGAGCGTAATTATAAACACCTCGACAAGTTTCGAGCCACTCATTCAGTGATTTGACTTGGAGAGCATCAGGATAAATTCGATAGGTGTAATTTAGAGTTATCATGCATTAATTATAACCTATATTACTGCAAAGAACAAGTTACAGTAAATGTCTATTTTGGGTGTATCGAACCCCAAAATAGACTTGGGGAGTGAAGGCATCTCGACGCTTGCGTCAAAGATTATGGCGTGAGACTTATAGCTCCCCAAACCCCTCGTCAGTTAAAA
>NZ_JAVJUO010000030.1:0-20673 GCF_040220555.1 Coleofasciculus sp. C1-SOL-03 | reverse complement strand
GAAGACAGGTAGACCAGTAGACAAGGAAGAGTGAGAACGAAAAATAGGGCGTTTCGGCTTTTAGAAGTGAGTTTGACCGAACCGAATTCTGTACGGTTTTCCCCCCTTGTCTTCTTTCCTTCCTTGTCCTCCTTGTCTTGTCCCCACCCTAAAATAAAAAACCTACACCTGTCAGGGGTTAGGGAGGGGTCAGTATCCTATCACCTTTTTATGCCTTATTAGCAGTTACTTGGATAAAATTATGCTGATTCGTTCAACGTGGACTTTAACAACTAATGAAACGGCTGTTTTACCCCGCGCTTATGGGTTGGAATTAGTTAAAGTGTTACATAAACAGATGGGAATGGAACTGGGGGGTGAGAGGATTCCTTCAGTGGCGTTTGCTGGATTGGTGGGATATGCGCCGCCGAGTCAGGGATTTGTTCGTTTCTATCCGGGGGAATTTTACCAGCTATCATTATCAGGATTACAGGAAAAAGCGGCAAAAGCGATCGCGTCTCTTTGTTTGGAGTCTGTAGAGTTCCTAGGGGCGCGGTTTACGGTGGTGAATCGGGAGGATGAGAGGAGTAGTTATGAACAGCTTTATACTAATTTTGTGGCAAACGAACCGGAACCGATGCGGCGGTTTGAGTTGGAGTTTACCACGCCCACGGCTTTTGCCCAGCAACGGCTTTATTTACCGTTTCCTCTACCTGCTTTAATGTTTCGCAGTTGGTTGGAACGCTGGAATCATTTTGCCCCGGTTTATTTGGGAAGGGATGAGTTAATTGGTTATTTGAGTGATTATGTCATGGTTCAGCGTCACCAGATTAAAACGCGATCGCTTCAGTTACAACATGGGTATGTGAATGGGTTTGTTGGCGATGTCAGGTTACAGGTGTTGAAGGGGACTGATCCTCTGTTGGCAAATGTGGCGAGTTTATTGGTTCATTATGGTCAGTTTGCGGGGACTGGGGTGAAGACGCGATTGGGTATGGGACAAACTTGTCTTAAGTGTGGATAAGCAGAAGCCAAAAATGACGAACGGAGGGAGGGATACGTTCTTTCGGAACACGCTTCGCGATCGCATGGACAACCCTATCTCGCCAAAGTCGTTAAGTTGTTTGGTTTAAGGGCAGGTTTCCTGTATGATGAATATCGATAGCAGAACCTGGACAACTGTATAGTACAACACGTTAATTTGGCTGATCTACACACCTCGCCCAATGGCTGAAACCCTCATTTTTCCGTTGAGGTGTGTCGATAGTAGTCCAGGTAAGGGTTTTGGGCGATGGAATCCTGAGATTTTTGTCAATAAGCGTTAGTTAATTGACAACAAAAAAAGGTGTGTCGATTGGGCGGCTGAAACCCAGTCCCTGTAAGGCTTCCTGAGCGAACTCTTTCCAAATACACTTCCCCGCAAGGGGATGGAAACGCTGATCAGAATTAGATCGCCAAACTCTGGATTTATAGCAACCGCCATAGCGGTTAGGACACGTCATTTAGTAGAGACGTTCCGCTGGAACGTCTGGAATAACAGTTTTTTTGTCCTAATGGATGTGTCTACTTTGTCCCGGTTGATTGGGGACGTTAGTTTTAACCAATTCTGTCTTGAAAAACCTAATTAAGCTGTTCGGCATTTAAACCTTAATATCAATAATGGCGCAATCCTTGTAGTGCGTTAAGCGAAGCCATGCCGCAGGCTTTGCATCTTGCTCGCTACTAATACCCAATTTAAATGCATGACAGCTTAATCAATCCTCAGATGAATAATTTTCTCCAGATTGTTCTAAGGCAAAATTAATCACTGTTGGACTTAATCGAATCCCTCGATTGAGCATTTGAGATATCGCTTGCTGCATTGAAAAAGGGAAGCCTTTCCGCTTGGCACGGAGTAAAATTCCAATAGAACCCGTCAGCGAAAGTCCACTTAATCTGGCGATTCGTCTACCTGCTACTTCGTCAATACAGACAGTTTGGATGTTCTCATTTATCGCTAACTGAATCACGGCGGCTTCGCCTCTATCAAGGGAATTTAGGAGAAGAGGAGAAATTGTCAGGGGTGCTTGTTGTTTTTGCAGCCAGGTTGCCGCTTCAAATTCTGCTACAGCAAACCCCCTCGAACCACCTACCAGGATTTCTTGACAGACTTCAAAGGGAACCAATACCTGGGAGTAGAGAGATTGCAACACCATTAAATCCCCTAAAGCTGCAACAAGGGCGATTAGGGGGGCAGTATTAATCACAATCCTCTGGGTTTCAGGCATTTTCTAAATCTGATAATAGTTCTTTTTCAGTGAGGTCAATCATCGGCACACCATAACGATGTAAATTAAGCAGGAATGAAACCCGATCCGTGCCAATTAATGCGGCTGCCATCCCCGATGATAGGCGTTTCATTTCAAAAAGTTTCACCGCCATTGCCCATTTTGCCTCTTGTTCAAACTGTTCTCTAGTTTGTTGTAGGGCATCGGGAAAGGTTTCTGGGTAGGTAATTGTGAGTTGATGTGACATCAGTGGACGGAATATTTATCGATTCTCACAAACTACCCTAACTTTGCCTCCACTGCCAATCCAGGAAAATTAACCCGATGCGATCGCGAAGCGTGTTCCGAAAGAACGTATCGCGCTTTTTGGGAATGAGTAAGTTATCTGCGATCGCGCTACCCTACATCCTTAAATCAAACTGCTTCATCACCTGAGTGAACGCCTGTTTCCCCACTCACTAGGGCGATCGCACGACAACTGTATCCCGCCAAAGGAGTTAAATTGTTTGGCTTAAGGGCAAGTTTCCGGTATGATGAAATATCAACAGCAGAACCTCGACAACTGCATACTGAAATAGAATTATTCAGTCAATCGACACCAGTCGGCAAATCGCCGAAACCCTATATTTTCCGTTAGGTGGTGTCGATACCTGACAGGGAGAGAGTTTGAGCGATGTGTTGAACTCGATTTTGGGCAAAAAGTAACCGAGTTTTATTGGTGGTGTCGATTGGTCTCCTGAAAGCCAGTCCCTGTAAGGCTTCCTGAGCGAACTCTTTCCCAAACCACTTCCCCGCAAGGGGACGGAAGCCAAAGAAAACCTGAATTTTAAGGGTTGACAACTGTACTTAAATATCTCTGCACATCTATGCATTTCTGCGGATTTTGCCGAGACATTCAAGCTGGGAGAACATTTGTTCTCCAAAAGTATACAATACTCCAGGAACCATTGAAAGGTCGAATCAATGACGATCACATACTGTAAAGGGCTACCCACTCCAGCCAACGAATTAAATCCAGTAGGAAAGACTCAACTGGAAATGTTCTTAGCTGAATATTCGTCTATCTTCCACCAGGCAGTATGTGAGACGGTCAATCACCTGATCAAGGGTGATGGTTTTAACAAGTCTCAATGGAATACACACCTACAGCAAACGTATAAGATAAGCAAGCGTCACGCCAATGGAGTGATAGCCTTAAGCATTGGAACGGTAGATGCAGCCAAAGCTAGCCGCCAACGGCACATTAAGGTGTTAACGGCTAAGGCAAATTCCTGTCAGAAGTGGATCAAAAAGGCTCAACGGAAGCTGAAAAACGCCAGCAAGTTTTACCGAAAGAAAAATTGGCACAACAGTAAAACAGGCTGCCAGCTTCCTCTCTCAATGTCCCTCAGATATCGGGAAACCAACTGGCATAACTTACGCTTTCAACTGCACCACAAAAAGCGTAAATTATCTCACTATCGGCGGCAAGTTCAACACCTAAGGGCTGCTCCTATCCGAGTAACTGTTCCCAAAGGACAAGCGTTTATGGTCGGCTCCAAGGATGAAACCTGTGGAAATCAATCCTGCCAATGGGATGGGCAAATAATTAAGCTCCGGGTTCCCTACTGCCTAGAAGACAAGTTTGGCAAGTATGTTTCATCTCGGATTGGAGGCTTTGAGCGAAAAGTCAACCGACTGCCATCACAAGGCGCTTTGACCTGGCACTTCTACCGGAAAAATGGCAGATGGTGTGTAGCCGTTCAATTCAGCCCATTACCCGTCAAACGAGTGTCTAGGACAATTGCTCGCGGATGTATTGGTATAGACCTGAATCCTGGATCAATTGGTTGGGCGCTTGTCGATTCAGAAGGCAATCTCAGACGCCATGGACAGATACCCATTCAGACAGGCTTACCACGGGGCAAGCAGGAAGCGGCAATCAGGCACGCTTGCTTTCTCCTGTTGCACATGGCGATTGCGTACCGATGCCCACTTGTGTGTGAGGAGTTGGACTTCTCTAGTAAAAAGACACAACTCAAAGAAAAAGGGAGCAAGTATGCCCGGATGCTATCGTCTTGGGCCTATAGCCGCTTCTATGAGTTGCTCAGTGCCATTTTAGGAAATCGCGGCATAGAAGTCAGACCGGTTAATCCAGCCTATACCAGTCTGATCGGTCTGGTCAAATATGCCCGGATGTATGGACTAGCCAGTGATGAGGCGGCTGCATTAGCGATCGCCCGTCGTGGCATGAGATGGAAAGAAAAATTACCCGACTCCATAACCGCTTATCTATCCGTGAATGATAGCAAACACGTATGGAGTCATTGGAACCAATTGAATAACAGGCTCAAGCGCTTTATCCATAGTCGGCACGCCTACTATGGTATCTCTAACTGGGAGTTTTTGGCTAACCCTCAACAGGGAAGTGGCAACACACTTTAAACAAGCGTTTAAGAAACTTATACCGTTGAGTTTTCCCTAGATATGCCTACTTGTGAGTAGATATGCATAGGTTTTTAGAAGCGGTGAGGCGAGTTCGTCTATCATAGTTATTCTAACCCTTAATCCTGAGTGAGCCAGAATGCCATGAAATCAGGAATAATTTATCCGCATATCGAGAAAGCCGAAGGTGAATCAGCGCGGTTGCAACGGATACCCCGTGTGCGCGTCGCCCAGATTGTCATGGACTACCTAGCTTATGGTTGGTCAGTTGAGGAAATGTGTCGTCAACATCCTTATTTGAAACGCTCAGAGGCTCATGCAGCCATGGTGTATTATTTCGATCGCCAAGATGAAATCGAGGCTGAGATTCGCCAGGAATGGGAGCAAGCACAACAGGCAAAATCTCAAGCCTCCCCCTCTCCTTTCTTTGTGCGGATGAAAGCAAGAGGGATTTTATAAGTGGCTGTCACCCTATATATGGATGTTCATGTTCCTCAAGCGATTACGGAACAATTGCGTCGTCGGGGTGTAGATGTTCTCACGGCAATTGAAGACAATTCAGCCGAGTTAGCCGATGATGCACTTCTCGAACGTGCGGGTTCGCTGGGTCGAGTTTTGTTTACTCAAGATATTCGCTTTAAAGCCTTGGCTGAAGATTGGCAACGTCAAGAACGATATTTTGCTGGATTGATATTTGGACATCAGTTAGGAGGTACAATTAAGCAGTTTGTGAAAGACTTAGAACTGATTGCTCTGGCATAAGACTCTGGGGAATGGCTCAATATTGTTGAATATATACCTTTTTAGTTGTGTTCAGGTCAGGCAATGAATTACAAAGACATTATCACCTTAGAACCGGGAAAACGTGGCGGTAAACCCTGCATTCGCGGAATGCGAATCACTGTCTATGACGTTTTGGAATATCTCGCTTCCGACATGAGCCAAGAGGAAATTCTAGAAGATTTTCCCTATCTGACAAAAACAGATATCCTTGCTTGTCTTTGGTTTGCTGCTCAACGCGAACGCCTGACTGTTACTGTTCAACCGTGAATATTGAAAAACTACTAAGCTGTTCGGCATTTAAACCTTAATATCAATAACGGCGAAAGGATGGTAGTGCGAGCATCTTGCTCGCTACTAATACCCAATTTAAATGCATGACAGCTTAAGAGATAATTACAGCGACATCGACGCTTTTAGCACTGCTCTAAATGCAGGCGTGTTGACCCTCTTTTAGGCGGATTAAGGGGACGGAAACACGGGACTCGATTTCACAACCTGACTAAACGCCTGTCTTCCCATTCACTAGGGGAAGCGATCGCATCGACAACCCTATCCCGCCAAAGTCGTTAAGTTGTTTGGCTTAAGGGCAAGTTTCCGGTATGATGAATATCAATAGCAGAACCTTGACAACTGTATAGTACAACACATTAATTTGGTTGATCTACACACCTCGCCCAATGGCTGAAACCCTCATTTTTCCGTTGAGGTGTGTCGATAGTAGTTCAGGTAAGGGTTTTGGGCGATGGAATCCTGAGATTTTCGTCAATAAGCGCTCGTTAATTGACAACAAAAAAAGGTGTGTCGATTGGGCGGCTGAAACCCAGTCTCCGTAAGGCTTCCTGAGCGAACTCTTTCCAAACACACTTCCCCGTAAGGGGATGGAAACTTTAATGGTGTCCGCTGTTGATACTGATTGCGGACACTTTCCAAACACACTTCCCCGTAAGGGGATGGAAACTTTCCGCCTCCTTAACCTCCTTAAACTCAAGCTCTTTCCAAACACACTTCCCCGTAAGGGGATGGAAACCATTTGTCAATGACAAATCAATTGTAATCATGTTAGTGCTTTCCAAACACACTTCCCCGTAAGGGGATGGAAACGATCAAAATTGCCTCCTCTTGTTTCAGTGTGGGAGAATAGACTTTCCAAACACACTTCCCCGTAAGGGGATGGAAACCTTCATAAGGGAAAAACTCGGAAGACTCGTAAGGAATCCTTTCCAAACACACTTCCCCGTAAGGGGATGGAAACTTGGGGTATACCTCTCTGTATACGTACACCTTACGGATGCTTTCCAAACACACTTCCCCGTAAGGGGATGGAAACGAAAGAAAACCGAAACGAATCGCATTCACAAATAAAGGATGGGAGGACGGAAGCCCCCGTACTTTAGTCGGGGGATGAAGTCCGACACGGCGAATTTATTCGCCTTCAGCTATGAGTTGAGCTACATACTGCCTTAGTCGTTCCTGCCAATTGGGGACGGCTTTAAGTTGTTCCTTTTGACCTTCATAGCCCCTAAAGCATATAGGTTGCTTACCAAGCGGATGCGGTAGGAACTTTTTCGCTCCTAATTTGTTTTTCTTTTTAAACGGCATGAATAAAACGCATAAATATGTTAGTATACAGACTATATTAACGTATTTACGCCATGATTTTGAGCTACGTCTACAAACTGCGTCCATCTGGTAGCCAGTCTGCCAAGATGCAGTCGTGGCTTGAAATGCTCCGAGCCACCTATAACTGGTGCTTGGCTGACCGGATTGAAACCTATCATCAGCAATTTATTCAGGGAGCTTATTGCAGTCTAAGGACTAAAGCCGAGGCTTACCCTATAACAAGCTGTGTCGTTAAGAACGGTGCGACGGGTAATCCTTGGCAAAATAGTGGTAAAAAACGCAATGCTGGCACGATTCAGGATGCCGCACTGGTAGACCTAAAAGCTGCCCGTCCCTGGTATCGGTCAATCGATTCAGACGTTTTACAGCGTAATATTGCTCGGTTGAACACTGCCTATAAAAACTTCTTTGATGGGCGGGGATTCCCGGCATTCAAAAACCGCAGCAATTTCCGGTCGTTTGAGTATAAACCTGGTCGGGTCAAGCTCAAAGGAAGCAAGGTTTATCTACCTAAAATCGGGTGGATGCGCTTTTTCAACTCCCGTCCCATCCCTGATGGGTTTGCCGTTAGAAGCGTTACAATTCGCCGTCGAACCGATGGATGGTTCATGAGTGTGCGGCTAGAGGACAAGTCAGTCCCAATGGCTACTCCTCGACCAACTTCTGAAGTGAAAACGGCGGTTGGGCTGGACATGGGGTTAACTAAGCTGGTGTATTGCTCTGATGGGAGCGATATCCCTAACCCCAGATTTGCCACTAATCAGAAGACTAAGAGAACCCTGAAGATTCGCCAACGGCGTGTCAGTCGGGCTAAGAAAGGTAGCCGAAACCGCAAGAAACGGGCAACCGAGGTAGCCAAGCTGCACAGTAAAATCAGAAATTCCAGGAATGCCTACCAGTGGCAGGTTGCCAATAAACTGGTTAAAAAAGCCGACGCCGTTGTAGTAGAAGATCTCAATATTCAAGGAATGGTGAGACGGTGCAAACCCAAGCCAGATGAAGGGACTGGACACTTTCTGCCCAATGGTCAATCAGCCAAGCGAGGATTGAACCGTTCTATCCTGGATGCTTCATGGGGAGAGTTGATCAATAAGATTCAGTACGCGGCTGAAAAGTCGGGAAAGGTCTTACTCAAAGTGAACCCACGAAACACATCCAGAGAGTGCAGCGCCTGTGGTCATGTCGATAAAAACAGTCGGGACAGAGAGCGTTTTATCTGTACCAGGTGTGGACACTTTGACCATGCAGATCGGCAAGCTGCACAAAATATTAAGCGTAGAGCCGTTGCTGAATATGGCTTGAAATTGACAATAAAAAAGGTACGTCGGGACTCGGCGAAACCCAAACAGTTAAGCCTGTTTGAAACGCCCAGCGTTGAATTAACAACGCCTAAAGGGAGAAAACACGACACCCGTAAGGGTAAGCGTCGGGTGCCTGGGAACCTAGGAAGACAATTAGAACTGTTTTCTCAGGATATGTGGAATGTGAGTTCCTCAGAATCCCCCTTTTTCTAAAAGGGGGAGTGTCAATCAACCTGTGATAATAAGAATGCGATCGCATAACTCTGAATTTACGTTGTCTGGGTTGGGCATTGCCATGCCCTCTGCCTTCTGCCCTCTGAAAGCCTTCTGCCCTCTGCCCTCTGCCTTCTGCCTCCTGCCTTCTGCCTCCTGCCTTCAAACATGACAACCCTCACCTCCAGCGAACTCGTCGGCGTCGTCTTTGAACTCCTCCCCCAAAAATCCGCCACCCTCTTCCCCCACTACACCAAAACCCTCCACGCCTGGTTTTTAGACCAGGTGCGTACCTTTGACCCCAACCTCTCCGCCACCCTTCACGATAACCAAACCAAAAAATCCTTCACCCTCTCCGGATTAGAAGGGAAAATGAACACCAAAGGTCAAAACCTGCAACTCCTTCCCCATCACCCCTATCGCTGGTATCTCACCGTCTTTTCCCGTCCCCTAATTCAGTGGTTAGACCGATGGTTAGCACAATTACCGCCAACGATTCAACTCCGCTATGCTCCCCTACAGATTGAATCCGTCTCCTTTTTCCTACCGCCAACCACCTACAGCCAACTCTACCAAACCCAACTCGCCAAAACCCTCACCCTCAGCTTTGTCTCCCCAACCAGTTTTCGCCGCAAGGGTCATCATTTCCCCTTACCCTTACCCTTTAATGTGTTTCAGAGTTACCTGCGTCGCTGGATAGACTTTTCTGGAATCCCCGTTGACAATGCAGCCTTTCTCAACTGGGTAGAGGAATCCGTTCTGATTAATCGCCATCACCTGGAAACCGTAAAAGTCGCCGCCGGGAAGCAGGGGAAAGTCACCGGATTTTTAGGGGCAATTGAGTACAGTTTAACCCCAGAAGCCAGGAACATTAAAGCCTTTCACCGCCTCTTTACCGCCCTCAGTCAACTCGCGCCCTACTGCGGAACCGGACATAAAACCACCTTTGGCTTAGGACAAACTCGTCTAGGGTGGATAAACGAACCCAATTCCCTAGAAACCCTATTCGTACAACGGTTATTAGCCCAGCGCATTGACGAGTTAACCGAAATCCTGATGCAGTCTCAAAAACGCACCGGGGGAGAACGGGCAATTAACGTCAGCCAAACCCAGGCAACGATTTTAGCACGGCAAGAGGCAGGAGAATCCTTGAGTGCGATCGCCCAAGACTTAGAAATGCCCTATCAAACCGTGAAAACCTATGCAAAACGGGCGCGGATGAAAACGTCCAAAGTCAAAAGTTAAAAGGCAAAAGAAAGATAAGCGGTTCGGTATTTAAACTCATTGTCCTGCGAGGGGACTTTTGCCAACCAGAATGTTATATCATATGACTGTTTAGGCGGACATGATATTAGAGAGAATGGCAGGGAATTCAGGCTGGTGGGCAATGCCCACCCTACGGTAGATTAAGGTTTAAATGCCGAACAGCTTAACTTGACAATTTTTCTATCACATCAACACTAATCTATCCCTCGAAAACAATTTCAAACGTTCCAGTTGGCACATACCGCTGCAAAAATCGCAGGTGATCTTGGGCATCTTGGCGATTAACAAAACGGGCGATTGTAAAATGTTTGGCATTGGGCAAAAACTGAACAATTGTCCAAGGGTGAGAGTCATCTTTTAATCCCTTGTTGGCGTCAAGTGTATCCGCAACGGGTTCAGATTGAGGATAAGTCATCTCGGCAACTTCAGTCGTTTTCAAACCAGACAAAGCCTCTTGCACAATTGCCATCAGTTTTGCCCTGGCTGGATGGGTATCATTGGGGAGTAAACTCCACTCATTGCGGGGGGCTGGTAAATAGGTGAGAATATAGGAATAGCTACCCGCTTGGCTCACCCACCAAGACAAGCGACGGGCTTGTTTTTGACAGGAATAACCTTTTTGCCGGAGAACGGCACAAATTTTTTCACCCTCGAAGCGAAGGCGCAACCAATCACGATGTTTCATAGGTTGTCTAAAACAGATGAAAGGGATGTTTCTGGCTATTTAACCTAATGGCAGATTGTGGGGACAAAACAGTTAATAAAACCTGGACTTTTGCTAGGTTTTATGCTATGAACTTGCCTGTCATATCATGTCCGGTGGAATATTTACATTATCGGTGGAGACCCCTGACCAATGACTAATGACTATTGATTATTGCCAGAGGAAGGACAGAGTAAATCCAAAAGGTCTTCCGGAATCTCCTCAAAATGCTCTAGGATAAAATCCATCAGCGCCAGATTTCGCAGGTCGTTTGGTGTGGGACGGCGATAGTAGCGACCGCGAGAAAACCAGGCGTTAACGGTAGATAGGGAACGAAAACAAAGGGCGGCAATTATTTCATAGGTGACTTGCCATTTGGCATAAAATTGTTTGGGTGTCATGCCTAATTCACAGTAGGTGTAAAATTCAATTAAGTCTCGTTCGCGTTGAGTCAATGGACGGGGAGTCATAGGTTTTAGTAAGAGATGGAACGGATGAAAATAGGGGATAGCTAGTAGGTTGGGTTGAGGAACGTAGGCGCAGCCTTCTCGAAGAGTCATATCATGTCCGGTGGAATACTTACACTATCGGTTGAGACAAGGCAGAGGGCTCCAGGGCTCCAAGGGAAGGAGGAAGGTTGCAAGGTATAAGGGAATAATGGCTGTTTGGACGGACATGATATCACCCAACGAACCAACGAGACGGCGGACGCACGTCTGGACGCCCCGATGTTCTAATCACTCAAGTTAGGTGTGGCATACCTGTTGGTTTGGTAGGACAGTTGTGAGCCAAAAGAAATCAATTTATCTTTTGCTGTTTTACCCGTTTAGGCGTTGCAAATCTTCCTCCCAAGCCGTGTCTGCTACTGTCCAAGCTGAACTGGGAGACTCTTCATCTAACCAAACCACATATTGCCAACCCCACTGCAACCGATGTCGTCCATAGGTATAGAAACGACCGATAATGATGCCCCAATCACGGGTAGAATGGGCAAGGGATTTCCACTGAACGCGATCGCCAATTTCAAAGCTAGCGCTGGATTCCTTGGGGAGAGACGTAGGCGCGGACAGGGTGACTGGAGTGGCTTGGAGTTCCTGGATAATTCGGTCAGCAATCATGTCTTGGTTTCCCTGTTCAATGGCGTTGAGATAATTGGCAATTGATTGATGAGTGAGACTGGCGGTTAACTGGGTAATGAGTAAGGCGGCTAGGCTTTCTCGTTCTTCCGATTCTAGGTGAACTGGAGTCATCAGAATGAGTTTCTGAAGTAATGGAATAATGCCGAAATCATCCAAGGCTTGTTGATAGGTTGTCATGTTTGTTTGCTCAGAAATTATGAGTCACATTCTGCTCACTGAGAGAAGCGTTTTACCCTCATCCCCTTCTTGATCCCCTCTCCCCCGCGTGGAAGAGGGGTTGGGGGTGAGGGGGCTTTCCGCTTACGTTGTTTTCCTACACAATAAATGCGGCATCATCGACCATTCGGTCTGGCTGTACTCCCAGGACAACAACTTTCTTACGGGCGCGAACGCCTAGGGGATAAAATCGCAGTTGGTCTTCTGTTTTATTCAGATGTTTCAGCAGCTTTTTTTGCAGATTTTGGTATTGCTGGTCATTGAGGACACACTCGAACACAGATTTTTGCACTCGCATTCCATACCCTTCCAGTAAATGAGCAATTTTTGTCCGGCGAGAGTCTTGCACAATGTCGTAGCAAATCAGATAAAAGGTCATAAAAATGGGAGGTAAGCGTCGCAATCACCTAGCAAGCAGGAAATATACTGGCGGATTTGTGATTCTAAGCGTTGCTGATAGGTTTCCATCGGGCTATGACACGAGGGAGTTTCATCCTGTAACTGCTTTTGCCAATAGGTGATAAATTTCTGAATGGCTTGGGGGGTAAGATATATCCCGCCTCGCGAGTTGGCTGGGGTAAAGTCAGTGTCGGTAAATAACTGCAATTCCAGTAATTTGACGACTAACGTATCGACAAGGATGACACGAAATTCTGCCATGAAATCTGCGACTAATGCGGGATGATGGTCATGGTGAATGTGCAGATTTCCGAGATGGGAGTGCAAGCCGAGGCTTTGTAAGAGGGCGTAGATATGCTGATTTAATAGGATATGACCGAAACGCAGTAAACGGTTGATTGGGTGAGTGGCTAAGGGTTTCCGGGTTGTGGTGGTTTGGGGGAAAGAATGGATAGGACAGTGACGGGTTGTGTTTGGGGTGGGACGTGGGGTAGGTTGATGGAATAGGCAGATTCGGTCAAGAGTGAATCGGTGGGTTAAGGCTTGGGAGTAAAGGTGGGTGGCAATGTTCTGATAACGCCGCAGCATCTCCATGGAGTCTACCAGTGGTAAATTATCGATTAGCCGTGCGATCGCGTCACTGGCTGTTTGGATTGTTTTCTGTGTCTGGGTTGAGTTTAAGGTTTGAAGTAAGCGATGCTGATGATGCAGGTTAGTGCGGACCATTGTTTCCGCTATGGTTCGGGTAAATTCGGGATTTCGCGCACATTGATGTTGTTTAGCGAGGTATTTAATCCGACGCCGGGATTCGGTTTCCAAGCGTGCTAAGTAGGTTCCATTTGACTGAAGCAACAGAAGCGGAATTCCACGGGAGTGGATGATAGAGAGGGCTGGATCGGATTCTTGGCTATAGCCTACGAGAATGATGTTGTGAGTCTGATTTAGGTGGATGAGATAGCCGACGCCATCAGCGTTAAAGACGATTAACTGTTGGTTGTGAACTCTTAGGTGTGACCCAGGTTCGGTGACATATAAAGTATGCATGATTCCCCAACTGTGATAAACGTGAGTGTTGGGAGGTTTGTTTTCTCCACGCTTTTATTGTTGCTGGGGGGTATTTGAGTTTGTATTTGAGTAGCGGGGTGTTGTATATGACTTTATATATGACTTTGGCAAATTTTCTTATTTTCTTCCTGAATTGGTTGGCGAAGGGGTTCATCGCTTGAATGTCTTGTGCAAACCTAACAGAATCCCTTGGCACAACCTTGAGTAGGGTGGGCATTGCCCACCTCACTGTTTCCGTCCCCGTGAAGTCTTATAACCGCTCTCGGTGGCTTAGCTAGCAAAAGCATTGCCCACCTCACTGTTTCCGTCCCCGTGAAGGGGAAGTTGTATGAAACACCAAAGAACAAACATTCTTCTTTCCTCTCAAAATTGGAGTTTCCGTCCCCGTGAAGGGGAAGTTGTATGAAACTTCTAATGCTTCAAGCTCAAGCACATGTCGTGTTGAAGGTTTCCGTCCCCGTGAAGGGGAAGTTGTATGAAACGATGGTTTTCAATCCACCCAATGGTGATGACTCACCGAGTTTCCGTCCCCGTGAAGGGGAAGTTGTATGAAACAAGAATCACAAGCTAATGATGCAATCAATTTCCTTTGTTTCCGTCCCCGTGAAGGGGAAGTTGTATGAAACCAGGGTCACCAGGCAGCTTCGCCTGGACAAAACCAGTTTCCGTCCCCGTGAAGGGGAAGTTGTATGAAACAATTGTTGATGTGGAACAAGTTTCTTGTAAAATTTTGATCTCAGTTTCCGTCCCCGAGAAGGGGAAGTTGTATGAAACACCTCCTTCCAATGGAGATGGGGGGGCAATAGATTGTTTCCGTCCCCGTGAAGGGGAAGTTGTATGAAACCCTATCGATTTGAAACCCTTACCAGGCAAGGCTTAGAGATAGGCAAATCTGGGGGGGTCTAAAATTACCCCGAATACTTGACACTCATTCTCAATAAACCACCTACTCCGAAGCCTGAAACCCTTACCCAGAGAGCCATCCGAGGGGGTCTACGAAATAATCAGCATTTCAGCGATTCCCTGACCCCCCCATATTTAAGGACAATGGAGGGATATAGTGCTAAAGGTGCGTTACGCTTCGCTAACGCACGATGGCGGCGTGACTCAGCTAAAATGGTGCAATAGATTGGGTACGTAGTGAGGGATGCGAGCCCTCTACAGCTAGGCGTTAGAGAACTAAAGTTCTCACTACAAACAAAGTCCTATTTTAGCTGGGTCAGTCCACTGCTGGCGTGGCACACCTTAAATAGTGGATTAGAATTGTAGGGGCGCACGGCGTGCGCCCAATTTCACCGTTAAATCTATCCCACAATTTTAGCTGTGTCAGTCCACTACAAATAGAGGTTTTGCGTAAGCCCTATTATTTTGTTGTCTAGGTTCAGGAACAATTATTGATTCTCACAAAATACCCTAAACCCCGCTCCCCTGTCAAGTGACCCTGAGTGACCGAACCGTAGTCCTTGCCGAAAAGTCATATCCGAACTCATATACAACAGCCAATAACTCAAACTCGAACTCATATACTCTCCCAGTAAAAAGGAAACACAGAACAAAGTAAGGAGAGGGTCTTTTACTTTTAACTTTTGACCCTTCACGACCTTCGAGGGCATACTTTTGACTTTTAGCTTTTCACCAATGAACTTTACGCGAGAAGATTTGCAGGTGGCTTGGCGACAAGTGCGCCGAGGGAGTCGCAGTGCGGGAATTGATGGTATTACCACCGATTTATTTGCTGGGGTAGTGAATGAACAACTGTCTCTGTTGCAGCATCAATTGCAACAAGAATGCTATCGCCCTGATCCGGCTAAGGGGTTTTACTTACCCAAAGCCAAGGGAGGTAAACGGTTAATTGGCATCCCCGTGGTGCGGGACAGAATTGTTCAGCGTTGGCTGTTGGATGAAATATATCTACCTCTAGAAGATACATTTCTCGATTGCAGTTACGCCTATCGTCCAGGGCGAGGAATTCAGATGGCGGTGCAGCATCTGTTCTCCTATTACCAGTTTCAACCCGCTTGGGTGTTGAAGGCAGATATTACACAATTTTTTGATCATCTCTGCCATGCCCTGTTACTGACCGATTTAGAACAATTGCCCTTAGAACCGATTTTACTGCAATTAATTGAGGCACAGCTAAAAGCTGGAATTGTGATCGGCAAGCAGCGCTTATTTCCCAGTAAAGGAGTCTTGCAGGGGGCGATATTATCGGGGGCGTTGGCGAATTTGTATTTAACCGAATTTGACCGCCATTGTTTGAGTCAGGGAATTAACTTGGTGCGCTATGGCGATGATTTTGTCGTCGTAGCTAAGGATTGGATGCAAATTAATCGTGCTTTGGAGCAAATTACGGAGTGGTTGGCGGATATTTATCTGACACTGCAACCGCAAAAAACTACAATTTTTGCCCCTGATGAGGCGTTTACGTTTCTCGGCTATCAGTTTCAGCAGGGGACAGTCACAGCACCACCGCCTGTGGTGACTGTGAAACCAGGGACAACCCCAGAGTCAGGAACATTGTATCGGCGGGACGTGGGGAAACCTGTCCCGTTAGCGTCTCATCCCCCCAAGGCGTGCCGTATTGTCAAAACGGTTAAGTTTCCCATTGCCAAGTCTGACCATTTTTGGAAGGAACCAATGACCACACTTTATATTACTGACCAAGGCGCTTATTTAAAGGTACAGCATCAGCAGTTTCTGGTCTATTACCATCAGGAGTTGCGCTGTAAAGTCCCCGTGAATCGGGTGAGTCATATTGTCCTGTTTGGCTGCTGCAATTTATCCCATGGGGCGGTAAGTTTGGCATTGCGGCGGCGGATTCCGGTGTTGTATTTGTCTCAGAAGGGGCGCTATTTTGGGCGCTTACAAACGGAAGGGATGGCGAAAGTGGACTATTTAGTACGCCAGGTGCAGTGTTCCCTTGATCCCGATTTTAGCCGACAGCAGGCAAAGCGAATTGTTTTAGGCAAGCTGCATAATTCCCGGATTCTGCTGTTGCGCTTAAATCGTCGGGTGAAGTCGGAGAAAGTGGCGAAGGCGATTGATGATTTGGCACGGCTGGCTTTGGATGTTCCGGATGCGGAGTCGATGGAGGTATTATTAGGATATGAGGGATATGGGGCAACTACCTATTTTCAGGCATTGGGACTATTGTTTAAGGAACCCTTTGTGTTTGAGAAACGCACGAAACGTCCACCGACTGATCCAGTGAATAGTTTGTTAAGTTTGGGCTATACGCTGCTGTTTCAGAATATGCATTCTTTGGTACAGACGGCGGGGTTACATACTCATTTTGGCAATTTGCACGTTCCTCGCCAGAATCATCCGGCGTTGGTGTCGGATTTGGTGGAAGAGTTTCGGGCGCTATTGGTGGATTCGTTGGTGGCGTATTTGGTGAATTCTAAGATATTTGTCTTTGAAGATTTTACCCCACCGGATGAGCGGGGGGGTGTGTATTTGTACCCCGATGCGCTGAAGAAGTTTTTGAAGCATTGGGAGGAGAAGTTACAGGCGCGGAATACTCATCCCCATACCGGGTATAAGGTGAATAACCGCCGCTGTTTGGAGTTGCAGGTGTGGGAGTATGTGGCTTGTTTGATGGGGGAACAGGAGGTTTATCGTCCGATGCTTTGGAAACCGTGATGTTCTGCTGTATAGTGTTTACACTTGAGATATAAAATTGAGGTCGAGCGTAAAAGGGAACGGGGAACGGGGAACAGGGAACAGTAGCAAGACACTTCTAGCATTTTTCTCTCCCTTGGAAAGCTAGCATTGAGTTTTAACATTCATTTGAAAACGCTATATAAACCGTTGGTGAGTTATTGCCGACGGTTTTCTTTAAACAATATATCGGTGATCATCTAGCTCGATAGGAGACTCTATTGACTTTTGAAGGCTGTTGGGTTAGTCTCATGGGGACGCTGTACCTTGACAATTTAATACCCCAACTTACTTCGTTGAAGTTGGGGATTGGCGGACAAACGCCATTTAAACGTTGAATACCGCACAGAGTCTCAGTTTGGTACAGACATCTGGATACTTCCCTCGTCCGGATCAATCTAAAACCTTTTGTCGGGTTGTTGTTAAGCCAAGACATCTTAGCTGAGATGGCGGGAAGGGACTACATTTCGACTTATCTCGACTTCGCTCGATACAAGTCGCTCAATGTAAACACTTTTACTCGTAAGGATTATATCTATGTCACGAGTACCAGTTTTATCAAAATCAGGTAAACCCCTGATGCCTGCCAAGCCTAGTCGCGCTAGACGTTGGCTGAGGGACGGTAAAGCCAGGGTTGTACACAACGACTTAGGATGCTTTGCTAATGAATAGTCAAGCCAGATTCCAGATTTAGTGAGGTAATTTTTGTCGTTGCCTCTCTCCACCTGAGGGGGTCAGGAAATCGCTGAAACTCTGATTTTTTCGTAGACCCCATCGGATGGCACTCTGGGTAAGGGTTTCAGGCTTCGGAACAGGGGATTAATTGAAAATAAGTTTCAATTATTCGGGGTAATTTTAGACCCCCTCAGTTTTGCCTATCCCAAAGCCTTTCCTGGCAAGGGTTCCAAATTGATAGGGTTTCACATCTCTTCCCCTTCACGGGGACGGAAACCGTATTCAGGCTGGCCAATTTTGACACCATCAACATCAATGCCGGGTTTCACATCTCTTCCCCTTCACGGGGACGGAAACGAGACGCGCTTCAGGCGTGTTGGTACCTATTTTTCCTTCGTTTCACATCTCTTCCCCTTCACGGGGACGGAAACTTTGGTAACCCTCGGTACTTAAATAAAGGGTTATTATGTTTCACATCTCTTCCCCTTCACGGGGACGGAAACCATCGTACCAAAGGTCTTCGCACCCTTGGTCACAGAAATACAGTTTCACATCTCTTCCCCTTCACGGGGACGGAAACATGTCTACATTTAAGCTTATGCTTACACGTTGACGGTTTCACATCTCTTCCCCTTCACGGGGACGGAAACTTGGCAATGTTTCATGCGCGGAATGGCAACAGCACCAGAGTTTCACATCTCTTCCCCTTCACGGGGACGGAAACTTTGGTCCTACTACGGTTGCGGTGCCTTGTAGCTTATGGGTTTCACATCTCTTCCCCTTCACGGGGACGGAAACCTTGTAGGCTAAGACCACTAATGCTTACTCCGACTCGTTTCACATCTCTTCCCCTTCACGGGGACGGAAACAATCATTTCTCCTGTAAATTCAGGAGCCTGACCGACGGTTTCACATCTCTTCCCCTTCACGGGGACGGAAACTTCCACATCTACACCAACCTGGGTGGTTGGGTTGCAGATGGTTTCACATCTCTTCCCCTTCACGGGGACGGAAACTCTCAGTTAAACTGAGAACCGCTACATCAGCGGTTGAATGTTTCACATCTCTTCCCCTTCACGGGGACGGAAACTTCTCCTTTTTGAAGGTGAATTTGAAAAAATCCGCTAGTTTCACATCTCTTCCCCTTCACGGGGACGGAAACAGTTTCAGGTCCAAGATATATGGACTGCCATATTTGTTTCACATCTCTTCCCCTTCACGGGGACGGAAACAACTGGGAGCAATATGCTCCGTCTTGAACGTACTCAGGGGTTTCACATCTCTTCCCCTTCACGGGGACGGAAACAGCTCATTCAAAGTTTCCCCCAAACTTATTATTGGGGTTAGTTTCACATCTCTTCCCCTTCACGGGGACGGAAACTATACTGTTTTATACTCATACTCAGGACCAAATGTTGCCCGTTTCACATCTCTTCCCCTTCACGGGGACGGAAACTTCGGTAGTCTTCCGCCACAGCCTCGTCAAAACTGGTTTCACATCTCTTCCCCTTCACGGGGACGGAAACGTTTCTTGGTTCTCCTCTTCATTGAGAAGGGAACCATTGGGATTGTTTCACATCTCTTCCCCTTCACGGGGACGGAAACCTGAGCAGGCGAAATAAGGTGGGGGAGCATTGAAAGTTTCACATCTCTTCCCCTTCACGGGGACGGAAACTCAGAGAAATCAGTAAATGCTTCAGAGAAATCAGTGTTTCTGCCTTCAGAAAACCATCTGCCTTAACAACTCGAACTAACCATGATATGATTCAGTCAGAGGTTTTTCAGAAAAAACGTATGGCAAGGCGATCGCTCAGAGCATCCTCCACAGGCATCCAACAAGCCAAAATCGCCCTAGACTGCCAAAACTTAACCCAAAAAGCCCTGGCTGAAGAACACCAACTCGCCTCCTGGTCAACCATCAACAAATTCTTCACTGGCAAACCCGTAGAACGGCGGATATTCATCGACATTTGCAACACCCTCGACCTGGAATGGGAAGACATCGCCATCCAACCTGAGCCACCCGAACCCCCACCCCAAGCCAACATCCCCAATCCCTCCATTGAACCAACCCACCTCCTATCCGCCCTCCAGCAACAAGCCAACGCCGCCCGCCTCGCCCTCAATCCCCGCATCTTAGAACGCATTCCCCGCCCCATCGTCGAGCAAAAATATATCCCCGCCATCCACCGAGGTGTCCTGGAAAACAAACAGCGCCTGATTCCCCTAATTGGTGCTGCTGGATACGGCAAAAGCACCCTACTCGGTGACATCTATGACCACCTCAACCAAACCAACACCCCTTGGGTAGCCCTGATCCTGTGTAACTCCCTCGTTTTAGACAGTCCCTGCTCCCCCAGCACCCTATCCCTCGCCCTCGGTGAAACAGCTTGTGGCATCCCCATCCCAATTACCGAAATCGCCTCCATCCTCACCCCTCACTATGGCAGAGGCGTCCTCCTCATAGACACCTTAGATCTAGTCCTCAATCGCCCCTTCGTCTCTGCCCTCAACAGTATCTTCCCCTGCCTACTCCACCACCACACCACCATCGTCTTCACCTGCCGGGATCACGAATACAACGACTTTCTCGAACCCACCCGCATCAAACTCGCCCCCATCTGCGAAAGCATCGATCGCTACCACATCCCCGAATTTACCGCTTCTAAAAACCTAGACAAACCTACCCATAAGTAATTCTGTCTTGGTATAAGTCCACGGTGTAACTTTTGGTCGATGACCGTTAACGCTTGCGCTTGGCTGATACCCGGCGTTGTTGCTCGATATCAGCCTTAACCAACGGCTCCCAGTTAGAGACACAGTAGTAATCGTGTCTACGATTGACTACAGGGCATCGACCAATAAAATTATTAAATTGATATAGAGCGCTCCATACGTGCTTTCTCGGATTCACTCCGAGATAGGCGGACACAGAGCGCGGCAATCTCTCACTATACTTCATT
>NZ_JAVJUO010000029.1:0-40497 GCF_040220555.1 Coleofasciculus sp. C1-SOL-03 | reverse complement strand
AAGGAAGGAAAGAAGACAAGGAGGAAAAACCGTACAAAATTAGGTTCGGTCAAACTCACTTCTAAAAGCCGAAACGCCCTATTTTCCGTTCTCACTCTTCCTTGTCTACTGGTCTACCTGTCTTCTAAGTCTTACCTAAACCCCCATTTTAAAAAACCTACCCTTGTGAGCCATCCCCCCCTCCTTGCTCAACGCCTGAATTTTTGAGAGAATTATAAGATAAATTAAGGGAACGTTTCCGCTTAATGCTGATCAACCAATTTTGCTGGCTTTGCTGAAAACCTTCCGAGAGATACTGGGACGATGGTGGTCGGAGTTTACTCTCCAGACCCGACTCATGGCGGCGGCGACCTTAGCCGTCTCCCTGATTATGAGTGGCTTGACCTTTTGGGCGGTCAACACGATTCAACAAGACGCCCGGGTGAACGACACTCGTTTTGGTCGGGATTTGGGTCTACTGCTGGCGGCGAATGTCGCCCCTCAGATTGCCGAAAATAATCTCACCGAAGTCGCTCGCTTTTCTCACCGTTTTTATAGCAGTACCTCTAGCGTGCGCTATATGATCTATGCGGATGAGGATGGCAGAATTTTCTTCGGCATCCCCTTTTCTGAATCGGAAGTCCACAATTCTCTCTCCATTCGACGCCGAATTCAGCTTCCCGAAGACTACGCCAAAAACTCCGACTTGCCGATGGTGCGGCAGCATGTCACCCCAGATGGAGAAGTGACGGATGTTTTTGTCCCCCTCACCCATGAAGGGAACTATCTTGGTGTTTTAGCCATTGGCATTAACCCCAATCCCACGGTTGTCGCCTCCTCGAATTTGACGCGGGATGTTACCATTGCTGTGTTTATCTCGATTTGGGTGATGGTGATTCTGGGCGCTGTATTTAATGCCTTGACCATTACCCAACCGATTAAAGAACTGCTCACGGGGGTGAAAAATATTGCCGCTGGCAACTTCAAGCAGCGCATTGACTTACCCCTCGGCGGAGAACTGGGAGAACTGATTTCCAGCTTCAACGATATGGCAGAACGCTTAGAGCGTTATGAGGAACAAAATATTGAGGAATTAACCGCAGAAAAAGCCAAACTGGAAACCTTGGTCTCTACCATCGCGGATGGTGCTGTATTGATTGATACCACATTGAACGTGATTTTGGTCAACCCAACAGCGCGGCGTATTTTTGGCTGGGATGGACATACCCTGGTTGGTGAAAATGTGCTGCATCATCTCCCCTCAGTGGTTACCTCTGAACTAACCCGCCCTCTGTATCAAATTGCTAGCGGCGAAACGGCGGCGGAACGGGAAGGCGAGGAGTTCCGCATTACGCTGAGTGAACCAACACCGCGTACTGTGCGGATTCTGCTGACACGGGTGTTTGACCAATATCGCGAGAGTATCAAAGGCATTGCCATGACGGTGCAGGATATTACCCGTGAGGTGGAACTGAATGAGGCAAAGAGCCAATTTATCAGTAATGTGTCTCACGAACTTAGAACGCCGTTATTTAATATCAAATCATTCATCGAAACCCTGCACGAATACGGCGAAGATTTAACTGAAGTCGAACGGCAAGAATTTCTAGAAACAGCGAATCGAGAAACTGACCGTTTAACTCGTCTGGTTAACGATGTTTTGGATTTATCCAGACTGGAAACATCCTGCCGCATTTATCATTTTGAACCCGTAGACATTTCTGGACCTGTAGAGCAAACCCTCCGCACTTACCAGCTTAATGCTAAGGATAAAGGGATTGAACTGGTGCAAGACATTGCCCCCCAATTGCCTCCTGTCTTCGGGCATTATGATTTACTGCTACAAGTCTTTGATAACTTGGTGGGCAACGCGCTAAAATTCACAGAATCCGGTGGACGAGTGGTAATTCGCGCTTATCTCCTAGAACCCAACCCTCATCATCCCGATGACGTTTCCCAAGTCCGGGTGGAAATCTCGGATACAGGGATTGGGATTGATTGGGAAGACCAAGAAAACATTTTTGACCGGTTTTTCCGCGTCGAAAACCGAGTGCATACTCTGGAAGGGACGGGTTTAGGACTTTCTATTGTCCGGAATATTGTTGAGAAACATCACAGCCGAGTCTATTTAGTCAGTGAAGTTGGGGTGGGTACAACCTTTTGGTTTAACTTGGATGTGTGTACCGACAAAGACCAATCAATTGAGCATGTCTCAGAAGACCACCTACTGACCCCAGAGACGGACGAAACCACCGCGACGGTGATGTAGGAGGTTGCTGAATAAGTAGGGGCTACTGAATAAGTCTGGTGGTGGGGTTAGAGAGCAGGGGAAGCAGGGGAAGCAGGGGAAGCAGGGGGAGCAATGGTACATTTTCGGTGATTCTATCGCCTTTTCCCGACACCCGAAACCCGAAACCCGAAACCCGAAACCCGAAACCCGACACCCGACACCCGACACCCGACACCCGAAACCCGACACCCGACACCCGAAACCCGACACCCGACACCCGACACCCAGTAGTACCCTCAAGTCCCTTGTTACCCCCTCAGTATTATACCCCTCATAAACCCAGAATTTCATAGGATTTTTCGACGACTTCATCAGGATCAAAGGGCTTCGTCATATACAAATCTGCTCCGGCTTGTTGCCCTTTCTCTTTATCAAACTCTTGCCCCTTTGCCGTTAGCATAATAATATAGACATCTTTAATGGCTAGATTATTTTTAACGGCACAACAGACATCAAAACCATTCATTTTCGGCATCATCACATCCAAAAACACCAAATCGGGTTTCTCCGTCTGAATGGTTTCAATTGCCTCTTCCCCATTTTCCGCAATTAAGACTTCTACGCCTTCGTCTTCCAGTTCCTCTAAGGTTTGTGCCATTAACAGGCGGATATGAGGTTCATCATCAACAATCAAGACTTTCTTATTCATCTTAATAGACCACTTCAAATACGTCTACGGGTTTTTTCTTGCCTTTAACTTGAACCGTGCCAACTTCCTTAAAGTCGAACAGATTATAGGTGACTTCATAAACACTGCGACACACCAGAATTTGTTCCCCTTTGGCAATGGATTGTAGACGAGAGGCAATATTGACCTTATCACCAATGGCAGTATAATCCATGTGCTGCGGAGAGCCAACATTTCCCACAATGACTTCCCCGGAACTGATACCAATTCCGGTAATAAAATTTTGTCGAATCCAAGGAACCGGAATTTCTTTGATCCGCCTTTGCATTTCAATCGCCGTTTTAATCGCACCTTGCTCACTGTAAACTAAGCGAGAGGGAGCGCCAAACATTGCCACAATCATATCACCTACAAACTTATTGACGGTTCCCCCATAGCTGAAGATTACATCAACCATGTGGGTAAAATACTCATTCAAGTATTCCACGATTAGTTCCGGAGGTAATTCCTCACATTTGGTCGTAAAATTTCTAATATCTGAAAATAAAATTGCAATATCTCGTTTAGCTGGCTCGAAAGAAAAATCATCTTTTTCTTCAAGGATGGCTTCAACGACTTTAGCAGAGACATAACGTTCTAGGTTACTTTTAATCCGCTCTTCTTTGAGCTTTTGTTCATGCAAAATTGCATTTTCAATGGCAGATGCCGCTTGAGAAGCTAGGGCAGTCAATAGCTTTAAGTCAGCCGCCGTATAATTAATTGGCTCTTGATGGCTAATATTAATCACCCCAATTATACCGTCCTTGGTTTGCAAGGGAGCGCAAATCAGAGAGTAAATTTGATTTTTACCTTCGACAAATCGCAGATCCGCTTGTACATTATTAATAATTTCAGCTTTACCTGTTAAAATTAAGTTTCCCGCAATTCCTTTCCCCAATGCCAAGGGCGCTTTCGGGTCATATTCTTGACCAATGGCGGCGATTAACTCAAACTCCCCCTTGTCTGGATTTAATAACATGAGTGAACCACTGGTCGCTTTAATTAATCGCGTGGCTTCATCAATGATTAGATTGGCGACTTGTTTGAGATCCAGGCAAGCGGTTAACCGTCCTGAGATATTATAAAGCATATTAATTTCTTTATATTTATCCAAGGTTTCCCGTGCCAACATTTTTTCCTGAAGTTCTTTATTGGCAATATAACTCAGGAGCGATGCCAACGATATTGCTTTTTTATTTCCTGTAATCCAACCAATGATATCATCAGCAAGCTTGACTGGATAATTTTCTAAACTGTCCAGTTCCTGTTGAGTGGCTTCACCAAAAAGGAAACGACCCTGGGTATCCTGAATCAGAATTGGTGTCTCCATGACCGCACTCATTTCCTTGATCAAAGATAAAACATCTTTTTTATTTAGTAATTTCTTCAGACTGATGGTAACCATCGGGCTTTTCATTCGCTAATAAGAGAAAAAATACATTTTCCAGCCCCTTCTCAAATCGCAGGGTTTTCACAATATTATACCGTTCTGACAGCTCAGAATTGACAATAATCATATCCGGTTTAACGGAAACGGCTTTTTCTTTAAAATCCTCCCCATCAAAGACCTCAATCACATTATATCCCCTGGCAGTTAAAACATCAGCCAGGGTTTTAACGGTGGATATATTTTCATCAACGACTAATATTTTCTTTTTGGAACTTCCTTGAGCAATCAACGAGTCAATTTCTTGAAGCAACTGTTCTGATTCAAAGGGTTTAGTGATATATTTATCAATTCCTAACCTATATCCACGTTCGTGATCTTCAATAATGGACAAGATAATAATCGGAATGTCCATGGTTGATGGGTCATTTTTTAAGACAGCAGCCACATCAAAACCATTCATTTCCGGCATCATCACATCTAGGGTGATTAGATCCGGTCGTTCTTGCTTGACGAGGGCGATCGCTTCTAAACCATCTTTAGCTTCCCGAACTTGGTATCCCCGTGACTCGAGTTCTTGTCGCAGCAGTTGGCGAATTAAGGCTTCATTATCGACAACGAGTACCGTTTTATTGGGAGTATTTTTAGGGGATGCGTTGGGGGTTTCTGTGACTTGAAGCTGCTTAACCAATGTGTCCATATCCATCATATTCACTTGAACAGGTATATGAGTATGGATGGGAAGCGTAAACGAAAATGTACTGCCTTTTTTTAGCTCGCTTTCGACCCAAATTCTGCCGCCATGATGTTCGACGATTTGCTTACATATTGGTAATCCTAGACCGGTTCCTTTCGGCTTGTCTGTTAGCGTATCCCCGACTTGCTTAAATTTCTCAAAGACTTGAGGCTGATCAGCGGGAGTAATCCCCATCCCCGTATCAATTACACTAATAATAATTTCGCTATGTCTTTTCGTCGCTCGGCAGGTTATCGAGCCTTTTTGCGTAAATTTAACCGCATTGGAAATTAAATTAATCAGGACTTGAATCAGTCGATCTTTATCGCCAGAGATTTCCGGAAGATCAGTTTCCACATCCTTAATAAACTTAACATCTTTATTATCAAACAGCGAAGAGGTCGCGGCGATTGCCTGTTCAATGAGTTCTTGCACCAACAACGGCTGCATGTTCCAATCAACTTTCCCAGCTTCCATTTTGGCAATATCGAGAACATCATTAATTAATGCTGTCAATCGTTCTCCTTCAGATACAATAATATTTACATTATCTTTGACTTGACGAACAGTCCGATTGATTTTCTTGTTCTCGGTCTGGATTTGGGGAAAAACGACATCTTCAAGTTTCTTCTTAATAATTTTTGTAAATCCCAATACAGAAGTCAGCGGAGTTCTCAGTTCATGGGAAACGGTAGAAATAAAATCTGTTTTCATCTGATCCACTTCTTTTTCTACGGTGATATCGCGAATCAGGATAACTGACCCCAGAAATTCCTCAACTGCCCCCTCAGCTAAAGCCACTTTATCAATGGCAGTGGCTACAGCTTTACCAATACGTCCCCCCGCTAGATCAATTTCTGCGGTAAAGACTTCCCGATGATGCTTTTGGGTTTGGGCGACTAATTCAACTAACTCATTATTTAATACGTCTTGACCATTTTTATCGGTGATATCCAGTTCCCCTAGACCTAGCATTCTCAAGAAAGCGGGATTAAACTGAGATATTTTTCCTTGGGTATCGGTAACCAGTAACCCATCAACTAAATTGTTAATAATAGCGGTTAAATGAGCGGTTCTTTCTTCCACTCGACCTTCAAGAACTTGATTAATACTTTCAACATGCTGGCGGGTATCAGCTTCGGTTTTTTGTAAACGCTTGGCTTCCGATTCGGCTTGTTTTAAAAATTGTTCACGGACGTAGACTTTAACCGCCATTGAGTTGAATAGATTTGCCAAACGCCCTAGTTCATCTTTGCGAGTATCATCCAATTGAATATTCAAATCCCCCGCCGCAATTCGTTCAGTTGCTCCCATCAACTCGAGTAAGGGATTCGTAATTTGGCGACGTAGGACAAAATAGAGAACTAAGAGTTCAAGCAGGAGGGCTACAATCCCTAACCCCAGAATAAATCCGGCTGTGTCCCGGGCGGGTTTGGCTAAGATTGACTGGGGGAAAACGGTGACTAAATACCAATCCGGTTCCTCAATTCTGGCGACGGCTAAGTATTCATTATCTTTAGTATTATCAATAATGGTTTGCTTAGCCGGTTTAGCTTTGACTAATTGAAAGATGCGCTGGAGGTGGGCGTCATCGGATTCGAGGATATTAAATTGTCCTTTTTTTTGTTTGATTTCCTCGATTTTATTGGGATGAACAATTAGACGACCATCCCCGCTAAAAAGAATATTGTAACCGCCCTCAAGGTGATCCTGAATCATCCGATCAATCAGTTGATTCAGAGTTAAATCATGTCCGATGGTGGCAATATGTTGACCGTCTAAATTAACGGGCGTTTTCACAGAGACAAGCCAATCTTTAGCCTGAGGGTCGTAGTAAAGCCCTGTCCATACCGTCTTTGACCCTGCATTGGATTGCGTTTTGCCACGATAGGCTTTTTTCTCGTTTTGCAGATTAAGTTCAGTAGACGCTCGTTGCACCCAGGGCGTTCCGGGCCAATAGATGGTGATAATATTGTCAGGGCTGGTAATGTAAGTATTGATAAAACGATGATGCCAGACTGAGCCATAGGTTGTGGTTAAGTTGTAAAAGGCGAGAACCCGCTGTCGAACCTCTGCATCAATGTCCAGGTTTTCATCAATATAAACTCCCGCCTGTTCGAGGGTATCGAATTTTTCCGGAGGCTGATCTTGGGGTCGATTGCGAATCACTCCATCAGACCACTCGACGAAGAGTTGATTAAATTGAGTGTAGGAATTAGAGTCCGGTTCTTGGAGGTGCTGGAGTAATTCTTGTTTGAGGAGAGTATGATTATCTACAGCAATAGAAAATAAAATCCGTTCCCGTTCACCTCGTTCATCTACATATTTCTTGACCCGCTCTAATGCTTCAGATTCAAAGAAGTATAACGTATGAAAGTAACTCCACGTCGTTAATACAACGATAACTCCAGCAATCCTCAAGGCTACATTAACCAGCGTTCGCCGTGTGATAGATTGTTGCCCAGAAAAGATAGGAAAAGCCATTTTAGCGTCGGTGAAGGTTTAAGACAGACGGTTTTAAGGTTGATGAGAGGGAAGGAGTGCAGGAAAGCAAGGGAGCAGAGGTGCAGGGGGCAGGGACGTAGAGGTGCAGGGGAGATTTAACCCGATGTTAGCAATTTTGAATACATTTTTATTTGAAGTTTCCCCTGACTCCCTAAGTTTTTCAGTTCCTGAATAAGATTCTGATGTTTCTTTAACAAGGATTTTTTAACAACGCAGAATCCGGCAAATTTATTAATATCTACATCATCTGGATCAGATATCCGGATGAGTAACCTGTTAAATCTATTTCACTCTCGTCCTCGCTAAAACCTGGACGCCTAGAAATTACGCATTGCCCGTTCCCTGTTCCCTGACAATCCCTGAGATAAGCTGAACAGAGGACGCGCCCCCCTGTTTTGGGTTAAATTAAGAAATAGAAAATTGGACGAGTGACAACGATTGCCGCCGCAGTGGGCGCAAGACTACGATGAAACGTTATTTATCCCGCCAAGTCTTACCTGTATTCCTCGCGATCGCAGGAATTATCTCATCTACCAGTATCTCTCATTCCCAGAGTGATTTGCCCTGCTACCTAGAAGACAGCAACGGCAATGTCATTGATCTGGGTCACCTTTGTGGTAGTGGTGACAGTACACCCTCAGTGATTCAAGTTCCTATCAAACGCCGATTGTCCGGAATTCCGGTCGTTGATGTTCAATTTAATGGCAACCGCCGCTTTGAAATGCTTTTCGATACAGGGGCGTCTGGAATTGCCATTACCCCTCCAATGGCACAAGCCTTAAACGTTGCACCCGAAGGCATCGTTACCACCTCCACGGCGGGTGGCAAAGTTGACGTTCCGCGAGGTCGGGTGAATTCTGTCGCCGTCGGCGGGATTGAAGTCACGAATCCGGAAGTTACGATTAATCAATACCTGGATATCGGACTATTAGGACAAGGATTTTTTGGTGTCTACGATGTGACGATTAAGGAAAATGTGATCGAACTTAGATATCGCTAGGGAGGAATGTTAAGGCAAGTAGGGGCGGGTTTAGGGACTTGTGTTTCGCTGTTGATCGTAACGTTGATTCAAAACCCGTCCCCATCAAGTGCGATAATTATGTGTTAAATGACCAATAACCAATGACCAATAACCAATGACAAAGGACAAAGGACAAAGGACAAATTACCAATGATGTGGCAATCTTTCTGGAGTCGTCGTGTCTGGATCGCTTTATTCAGCACATTAACCCTACTCAGCAATGCATGTAGTAATAGTGAGGCGGATACGGTTTCAAGTCCTACTCCGACTCAAGCCGCTAGTCCGGTTTCCACCCCTTCCGTTTCTCCCTCGCCAAAACCACAAGCCTCAAACCCCCAACCGTCGCCATCCCCTAAATCAGACAGTTACGCAGAAGCCATTGATGTGGCAACGAGTGCGGTGACGATTAGTCAATCGGCGGTGAGTCGAGAGGACTGGAAATTAGTGGCGAATCGTTGGCAAGAAGCCATTCAGTTATTAAAAGCTGTACCCGCTTCCAGTAAGCACCACTCAAACGCCCAACAGAAGTTATCTCAATACCAAAACCTGCTGGCGGATGCCAAACAGCGATCCACACCACCACCGCCGAAACCGACACAAGGGGATAGTAGTCCCCAGTTTTTCTCGATACCGATTAAAGGAAAGGTTCGAGGTATTCCCATTATCGAAGTCACCTTTAATGGTCAACGGGAATTTGAGATGCTGTTTGATACTGGGGCAACAAATACGCTAATCACCCAGACGATCGCGTCCTCACTAAACTTAAAACCGGTTGGGTTTAGTCAGATGAGTGTCGCCGATGGTGCGGTTGTGCAAATGCCAGTGGCAATCCTGGACTCCATAGAAGTTGATGGTCGTTTGAAACGGGATATCGAGGTGGCGATCGCACCACCATCCATGCCTGTTGGACTCTTGGGACATGACTTTTTTGACGGCTATGACATCACCATCAAAGATACTGTGATTGAATTTCGCAAACGTTCATAAGTGGGTTGTCCTTTGTCCTTTGTCATTTGTCCTTTGTAGATGACTATCGGATTGGCACAGGTCGTAACCGCTGGGGAGATTACAGCGCAACCACTATTGATCCGACTGATCCTTTTTCACCCAGCATCTGGGAGGCTCGGTTGCATATAGAAAAATTCAGTAAATCCTTTTTGGCTTCAGCTTCGTATTCCCTATGAACCGTTGTACTGATGAGGATTCTATGAGAGTTAAGTATCTGGCTACACTTGCTGCTGCTTCAATGCTGAGTCTGGGACTTGTTGCTGCTTGCTCTAACCCTTGCGCCGCCAAGACGAACGCTCCTGATGCACAGACGACCAACCAAGTCGATCCTTGTGCATCCAAAGCCAATCCTTGTGCTGCCAAAGAGAATCCCTGTGCGTCTAAAGCCAATCCTTGTGCTGCTAAAGCTCAATCGGTAGGAGGTCCCCTAGCTACAGAACTTCAGGGTAAACCCGTGGTAGTGGATGTGTTTGCGACCTGGTGTGCTGGCTGCAAGAATATTGCGCCCACTCTGACCCAATTGAAACAGGAATACAGCGATCAGGTTCACTTTGTCGTGCTAGACGTAACCGATAAAGCCACACTCGAAGAAACACAAGCCAAGGCGGAAAAATTAGGTCTGGGGAAATTCCTAGAAGATACTAAAAGTAAAACTAGCACCGTGGCAATTGTTGACCCAGCGACTGGCAACATTTTAGCGATGTTCAAAAATAATCCCAATCAGGATGACTACACCCAGATCCTCGACACGGCTCTAGCCGAAAATTAACTGAGGTAAGGAGAATGTCATGGCACAAATACCTCAGTCATCATCTATGAACAAGGCTTCTCGACGTTTTAAAGTTTCAAAACAATGGTTGATTTACGGGGGATTAGGATTACTCTCCCTAGCGTTGGTTATCACTCTAGGACCCGTCATCAGTCATCCAATCGAACGGGCGATATCCCTCGTTGAAAACCGCTATCAGCAGTGGTTCGACCAGCAAGATACTGCCAATCCCCTAGTGCTATTGCCCTTGGCATTTATTGGTGGATTGCTTGCCAGTGTATCTCCATGCATTCTGGCGCTGTTGCCCGTCAACCTCAGTTATATCGGCACGTTAAACATAAAATCCCGTTGGGATGCTTTTACCAAGGCTGGCTTATTTGTTTTGGGGGCTGTAACCATTTTGAGTCTGTTTGGCTTAGTCTCCTCCTTTGCGGGAGCCGTCATGGTGGAGTACCGAGGCTATATCAATGTAGTCGTGGGAGTGATTATGGCTGTGATGGGTTTGTGGTTGATGGGGGTAGTTACGTTACCCCTACCACAAATAGATGTGAATCTCCCCCAGGCTGGACCTTATGGGGTGGGGTTGACCTTTGCCTTGGTGAGTTCTCCCTGTGCCAGTCCGGTACTGTTTGCGGTGCTGGCAGCAGCGGCAGCTAGTGGCTCTCAACTCTTAGGCACGCTAACGATGGTTAGCTACGCTTTGGGTTACACCCTGCTGATTTTCCTGGCGAGTTTGTTTACCGGACTGGCAAAACAAAGCAAGCAGTTATTGAAACATTCCGAGGCAATTATTTACTTGGGCAGTGTGGCTCTGATTTTAACTGGAACGTACTACCTGTTTACTGGCACTCAATGGTTTTTGGGAAGCTAAGTTAGTGAGGGTAGAAAATCGGGTCATTATTGGCTCTGGCACGGGGACAACTGCCAAACAGTTGCATCGATTTATCAACCAACTAGGAGACAGAAAAATGTCAGATTCCACGAACAATATTTTTTGCGCTGGATACCAAGGACGAAACGCTCTTCAACAGTTGCAGCAAGACGTTGAAACACCGATTGTAGTTAAATTTGTTGCTCCTCACTGCCCTTCCTGCAAAACTCTTGCGCCCGTATTAGAAAAGTTGGTGACTGACCATCGTGGCAAGATTCATCTGGTCACAATCGATATGACAGAAGAACCCGATTTGGCAATGGAATTGGGTGTGCGGAGCGCCCCAACTGTTGTTTTATTGAAAGGAAAAACAGTCCTAGAACAGATTGCTGGATTAAAACCAAAGAAGTTGTATTCAGAAGCAATTCAGAAGGCTGTTTCAGCTAATGTACGTTAAAATTGCAAATTTTTGATTTTTCAGCGAGTCAATTTTCTCCGTTAACCTGCGGGCAGCGAGTGGTGCATCTGCAATCAAGAGCCAGCCACTTCAAACCCACTCCCAGAATATCTTAAAACAAGGTAGTCGTTATTGGGTTGGGAGATGAAACCTGTAAGAGAATTTTGTTTGTGTCTTTTCGATAAAGAGTTGATGCCGACAGCACTCAAGGTTTCTGTGGTGGTTGGTTCTATTTTGTTTGCAATTAATCACGGGTCAGCGCTAGTCAAAGGACAGATGAATCAACAACGATGGATTTCCGGCAGTTTGACCTACCTGGTTCCTTACGCTGTTAACATTCACGGTCAGTATATCAGTCGTACAAGGAAGCGCTGACAGACCTATTCGTCTCACAGGTTCAGCCACAATTCATCTGACTTTCAGCAAAAACTCATTTAGCTGATATTCAATACTGAAACAGCTTAGGTGATAAGTCTCGTGGACTGGGGCGATTCAGGAGCGCTTAGTCGGTTTGTTTAGCTGGCAAATTTTCACCAAGGGCTTTATTGACTCGATGATATGAACGATAATTCATATAAATCACCGTTCTATTCATCCCCAAGGGTGAAGTGAGTCATGAACTCGAAAAGCCTATCATCTCAATCCTTTTGCGCCCGTCGGCTGAAAGTTTTAGCAGACCCTACCCGTCTGGCTGTTTTAGAAATTCTCATGGAGGAGTCAAAACATGTTGGAGAACTCAACGCCCTTCTTGGTTTGGAACAGAGCCTGCTATCTCACCACCTTAAAGTCCTTCGCCAAGAGGGGTTCGTCAAAGCCACTCGTGACGGCAAAGCAGTCCTCTATTACCTCGCTCCAGGAATCGAGTCGAGTTCGGGTCGAGCTATCAACCTCGGCTGTTGTCTGCTCTCATTCGACGGACAAATCTGAAAAGAAATCAGTGCTTCTATGAAACCAATACCGTGCTATCTACTGGCGTTAGGCATCGGGTTAAGCCTATGCTCCTATGCCGTTGCTCAAGAAAATGATGACATCGACAGTCGTTTAGAGACGCGCCGCTTCGGGGAAAGCTCTCCTCAGAAACTTCCAGGGGAGCAAGCGTTTCTTCCATCCATAACACCAGAATCGTTAATTGAAAAAGAGAACATTTCCCTAACTCAGGAAAGTGATGAGGACATTCAGACTCAACTCCAAGACGCACCAGAACAATATATTGAGCGGGTGCAGGAGAACCTTAACCCGAAAGATGAGGGAAACATTCAAGTACAGCTTCAACCCTTACCCGAACAGCCAGTTCAACTGGCACAAGAAACCCTTTCTCAAATAGAAGAACAGGAAATTCGCCAACAACTACAGCAGTTACTCGAACGACAAGAGCAACTCGAAGCCGAAAATGCTCGCCTCAGAGAAGAGATACAACGCCTCAATCAGCGACTTAATGAATTAGCGCCTAGTGATGACATCGCCGACACGACTGAGGAACAGATTCAGCAAACCGTCGAAGACGTCATAACCGAACGCGAACAAAAACAACCCCAAGTTGGACTACGCCCAGGAGGAGGAGGTTTCTTCATCGCAGGCGAAAACTACGAGTTGCGTATCCTCGGATACGTGCAGGCTTTGGGGTCTTTATTTGACAGCGACTTGGAACGAGAAGATGGGAATGGGGATTTTTCCGTCCGTCGCGCCCGAATTGACTTTCTGGCTACACTCTTCGACGATTATCAAATCTTCATCGAGTTTGATGGCGCACCGGGTACAGCCCAATCGACTGACTCAGATTTTGCCTTAGTTGAAGCCCGTCTTAATTGGGAAATCACTGAGGAAGCCTTGCAAGTGCGAGCAGGCAAATTTACCACACCCTTTAGCACGGAAAACTTTCGCAGTTCCCGCAGCATTGACACCGTTGAGAGGTACTTGGCACTCAATAGTATGTTCTTGCTACCAGCGCTAGACGTGCAGTTTGGGGCAATGCTTCACGGCAAGCTAGGGGAGGAGCAACGGCTGGGATATTTCCTGGGATTGTTCAACGGCAATGGCAGCGCTAATGCTAACCTCTCAGACAATAATGATTCCAAAGAGTTTCAGACAAAACTCACCTATCGAGCAACGGATGAACTGAATCTGGGACTTGGTTTCGACTACAGCATTGAACGAGAGCAGACGTTGAGTCTAGTTGATTTGGGCTTTAACCGTTACGTGTCCGTGCCAATTGAAGGAGAGCGTTTTGGAGTCAGCAGCGATTTGTTTTGGGAAAAAGGACGCTGGAGTTTTCGGACTGAAGGATTGGCGTTTTGGTTTGATTCTCCCACAGGTAGCGATGTGGGTTTGTACGGTGGCTTCATTCAACCCGGGTATTTCCTTAGTGGCGATGCCAACGGCGGCGTACAGGCATTGTTGCGGGGAGAAGTCGCCCATCTTGATGCTGACACGGGTTCGGATGGCGATACCCTCTGGGCGCTTACCGCTGGCATCAATTGGTTTGTTAACCCGAATGTGAGGCTGCAAGTGAATGGCACGCTGCACTTTTTCAATGGTTCTTCCTCCATTCGGGGGTTTGATGACGACCAAGTTATTCCACAACTGCTCACAGAGCTTCAATTTAAGTTTTAAGGAGGATTTTATGCTAACTAATATCCGTTGGCTCAAGGCAATTTTTCTAGGAGTACTGACGTTAGTCACCATCGTTGCTTGTAATAGCCAGCCAGAGGTTGAGACGAACCAAAATGCCGCCAACGCACCTGCGTCAGACTTGACTGAATTGGAGTTTGGCGTTGGTCCCTATTTCCCAACTCCCAATGAGAATCGCAACCAGTTTGAGCCATTGTTTGAGGAATTGGCAGAGCAAGTAAATTTGCCAGCTAAGGTAACCGTTACGGAGGATTGGATTGGAATTTCTGAAGCCTTGCGATCGCGTACCTTAGATGTAGCCTGGTTGGGTCCGTGGGGATACGTGCTTGCCAATAACAATGAGCCGTCCATTGAGGCAATCGCTACGGTTAAGTATAAAGGCAAACCCACTTACTACTCTGTGTTAATGGCTCGCGCTGATGCCCCATTCGATACCCTGGAGGAGGTAATCGCTCAGAGTCAAGCAGGGGAAAAGCTGAAACTAAGTCTTGCTGATGTGGGTTCCACCTCTGGCTGGTTGATTCCTACCGCAGAATTTGAGCGTCGCGGCATCGATCCCAAAGAAGTCTTTGACTACAGTGAAGGAGCTAGCCATGCAGCGCAAGCGATCGCAGTCATTAGCGAACAGGTGGATATTGCCTCAGATTATGACCGCAACTTGGATGTGTTGGCAAGTGAGGGGCGGATTGATAAATCTAATCTCAAGATTATCTGGCAATCTGCGCCTTTACCCAATGACCCGATTGCGATTCGGGGTGGCTTACCAGAGGATATCAAAACTGAACTGCAAAATTCCTTGGTGAACCTATCCCCAGAGCAAGCGCAGGAATTATTACCAGAAAATTACACGGGTTTTGTGGCATCCGACGGCAGCAATTACGAACCGATTCGGGAAGCTGGTAAGTTGGTGGGCAAATTAGAATGACGAAACGAACACCATTAACTGTACACCAAAAGCATCACCCGTCTGACTACGAGGCGATTTGGCAAGCTGAACGTAACCGACGTGGCGGACTATGGCGCGTACTGCAACGCGGATTTTGGGGACTGCTAGCTATAGCAGTTCTAGTCGCCAGCCTCCAAACCGCCGAAGTCTCTGTTAAGGAATTCTGGGAGGGATTACCGCGCATGGGGGAATGGCTAACCAGGTTGTGGCCCCCCGATTTCTCGGAATTTCCGTCCTTTCTTGCAGCGACTTGGGAAACTTTAGCGATCGCAATTGTTGGTACAGGCGCAGCGATTATGGTTGCAGTTCCTTTAGCCATTTTAGTTGCCCGAAATATCACGCCCTTTCCATTACTCGCCACTCCACTGCGGTTTGTTTTAAATCTTTTGCGGGGAATTGATACGGCAATTTTTGCGCTATTCTTCGTTTCCATTGTCGGCTTGGGACCTTTTGCTGGTGTCTTGGGAGTTGCATTTCACACCACCGGTTCGATGGCAAAACTCTATGGGGAAGTGCTAGAAACCATTCCTGCTGAACCGATTGAAGCGATTGAAGCCACAGGAACTGACCGCATCCGCACCTTTGCCTTTGCTGTTTTACCTGAAGCCATGCCGGGACTGATTGGTATTAGCTTATATCTGTGGGAATTTAACGTTCGCTCCTCGGTAATTTTGGGCATTGTTGGTGCCGGAGGCATTGGTTACGAACTATTGGTTAGTTTGAAATTACTAGACTTTTCCCGCCTTGCCACTATTTTGATTTTGATTCTAGCGATGGTGAGTTTAATTGATGCCCTCAGTGCTTATTTGCGGAAACGATTGGCGTAAACAAGCAAAATTTATCGCTATACTGACAGAACCATGCCTGTTCAAACCTTGAATCTACAAGCCTTAAAAACGCAGCTAAACGCTCATTTGCAGCAAACTCACCCAGCCCTAGAGCCATGGGATTTGCAACTTTTAGCCCACGGAGAAGCCAATATTATCTATCGATTAAATCAAACCTCTCTGGTGCGAGTGGCAGTTAATACTCCCAACCAACGCTTTGAGGGAAAATTCAGCCATCTTACCCAATTCGAGCAGACAATTTTGCAGTACATTCAAGGCACGGGTATCGGTCACGAACTTCAAGGCGTGTTCCCAGAACCTAATGAATATTTTCCCTACAGTTATTTAATCACTAATTTCATCGAAGGCAGTCCTCTAAACTACAGTCGGGAACACTTAGAAAAATGCGCCCAGACGTTAGCAAAACTACACCGCCTACCACTTAATGCCGAGTATAGTATCGACCGCCTTACACCCAAAGTGCCTGTAATTAAGCAACCTCTAACCTTGTTTTACAATGAGTCAAAAACCTACGCTCAACCCTATTTGGACTCTCCCCAGGCAGAACCGGAAATCGTGGAAATGTTAGAGGCAGTTTTGGCGAAAGCGAAAGCGCGACTAAAGGCAGAAAAGCTGTTAGAAGACTATCCCTACCTCTGTCTCGTCCATAGCGACCATACTTATGATAACTGGGTAATGAATCAGCAAAACGCTCATTTGATTGATTGGGAGTGGGCAGAATTGAGTTCTCCAGCAGGCGATATTGGTCATTTTCTGTCTCCTGTGGTAATTCGGCGCACTCAAGGCTATAAGATGCCGCCATTAGACCGAGAATTTTTCCTGCGGACTTATTATAATGCTTTAGAAGATGAGCATTTAGCCACCACCATCGAGCGGCATTTTGCGGCATTTGGCGTTTACCCCGCCGTGCGATCGCTCTGTTGGACTGCTGGATACTGGATTACTGCTGTACGCTGGTATGAAGAGGATAGTCCTAGTGGTCACGATCGATTAGTTCGCTTTCAGGAAAGCCGCAACCAGTTCCCTGAGTTTTGGCAGGAAATCATGCAATGGCTGGATGCAGAACCCTAGTCATTTAAACTCCTGTATTCTTATGTTGTTCATAACTCCTCATTCAAATTATGGTTTTTAAAGAACGAAAATCCCGTGAAAAAGGTGTAATTGAAGAAGACAGACTGCTAGAACTGCACGTCTACCCTGGCAACTTTTGCAATCGGGACTGCTCATTTTGTACCGTTTTTGGCTCTCCTAAAGGTTGGTACACCGAATATACTATAGAGCATCTGGAAGCGACATTAAAAACGGTCTGTTTACATGAAAATGGCACCCTGAAGTTCTATGGTGGAGAACCAACGCTTAATCATGAAAATGTTATTTGGGCAATTCACTATCTCCGAGAAAAAGGATTTCGTGGTTCTGTGGTGATTTATTCCAATGGCATTCAAGCCGAACGGTTGCTGCAAATCTTGGACGCTGACCCCCTTGACAAAACAACGGCATCGTTGAATTATTCAATTGCCACCGGAGATGGCGCATCTCAAATGCCGAAGCGATCGCTCCAGATGCTCGAAGCCTACGAACTAGACCATCCTGGTACAATTGCGATCGGACATCCAGATATTGTGGATTCGGGTAGGGGTGTTAACCCTTTTACAGGAGAAGAAACACGCCCCGTCATTAATAGTAAATGTCCCCGTTGCTATCCCGTTTTAACCACTGAGGGGAAATTTCACGCCTGTCCTTTTGCCGTAGAAAACAAAGCGCCTCATTTTCAATTGGGTGACGCGATGGCAACTCCAGCGCAAATCTCGACAAACTTTAAAGCTTTTCTCAACTGGCTTGATACTGTCCACGAACCGTTTGCCGTGGAACATAATTTACCTGCTTGTACCGTTTGTCAGCAGCATCTTCATCAGCTTCCTGTCCCTAGTTTTGAGGGCAAGAAAGATTAATCTTTTCCTCCTCTTCTAGGGGATAATCCTCTACTGGAAAAGCCGACCATTCCCACATTGATCCAGCATAGTTTTTCACGGTGAACCCTAAATCCGTGAGAACTGAAGTTAACCATCCCGAACGAATCCCTCCGGTGCAATAGGCAATAATCTCAGCTTCTGATGTGACTTTATATTGTTGTAGAAGGGCAACAATTTCCCCACGGGGAAGTAGCTTGCCATCCTCACCTAGTAAGATTTTGTAATAGAGAGAGATAGCGCCCGGAATGTGACCACCTCGCTGTTCTCCATAAGGAGTTTCGCCAGCGTATTCACCAGGTTCCCTAGCGTCAACGATCGCTAAATTCTCACATCCCAGACAAGCTTTGAGTTCATCGCGCCCAATCTCCCCAGCCGTGGTGCGGCTGACGACAAAATCACCCCTAGTGGGTGGCTGATTGGCAACAGCCGTAACGGTAGGAATTCCCGCTTTGACCAAAGCTTGATCACCCCCATCGACGAGTACAGCGTTTTGATGACCAAGAGTGCGTAACATCCAGACAATCCGTCCGTCTTCACCACCCCCGTTCACTGGATCGCCAAAAACAATAACAGGTGTACCATTAAAAATACCAAAAGCCTGAAGCTTTTGAGTTAATAGCTGGTTATCCTCCAGCAATTTTCCTTGGAAGGGTGGAGATGCTTGAGAAAATTGCTCCCATCCTATTGGAACAGCTCCCTGTAGACACCCACTCTCCTGTAAAGCGGGTTCACGGGCATCAAGAAAGGTAGCGCCTTGGGCGAGTAATTGCTGGGCTTCATCTGCGCTTACCACCCATTTGCTGTAATGGATTTGGGGTTTAGAACTGTTGACCATTTCTTTAATTTTTGCTATAAAAATCATGCTTGCCATTGAAAACCTTACCAAGTCTTACAACCGTGGCGCACTCGCCCTCAAAGATATCAGCTTCTGTATCGAACCCCACACTTTTACCGCAATTTTGGGACCTTCTGGTGCAGGGAAAACGACATTGCTGCGGTGCATTCTCCAACTGGTGAAACTTGATGGGGGGCGAGTATGGTTTCAGGGACAGGATTTAACTAACTGTTCCGCCAAGGATTTGCGTAACAGCCGCACTCAAATTGCTACAGTCGCCCAGCAATTTAACTTAGTCCGCCGCCGCAGTGCTTTGGAAAATTGCCTTGGGGGACGCTTGCAGGAGTTACCCTTGTGGCGCTGTTTCCTGGGAGTTTTTCCCATCAGCTTGTTAAATGAAGCCATGGCAGCATTAGAGCGAGTGCAACTACTGGATGTCGCATTTCAACGCGCCGATCGCTTGTCGGGGGGACAGCAGCAGCGAGTCGCGATCGCTCGGGCTTTAACACAACGGGCGCGTTTAATTCTAGCAGACGAACCCATTGCTAGTCTTGACCCAGAAACGGCTCACATTGTTTTGGGTTTGTTGCGATCGCTGTGCACTCAGGAGGGACTTACCATTGTGTGCAATCTTCATCAAGTGGAACTGGCAAAACAGTATAGCGATCGCATTCTGGGTATTCAAGCCGGAGAACTCGTGCTAGATATGCCAACCCATCAGTTAAGTTCCTCGGATATCAACCGTATTTATCGGTCATGAAAGGACATCCTCTAACCTAAAAAGTCTTAGCAGTACAGTTAACTGGATCGAACTCAAATCGCTGTTCGTAGTTTGTTTCACCATACAGGTTGAAGCTAATTGTCGGTTCGTCACCAAGCGCTTCAACACGATGAATTACTCCACCTGAGTAAATCCTTTTGAGCGTCAGCCTCGTATCACTAATAAATTCAAGCTCAATAGGTTTGAGGTTTGAATCGAGCAAAAACGGCAGTCAATGACGCAAACTTATACTATGCTTCGGTTTTTAGGTCAAGACTAATGATTTTAAATGATGCTATCCAACCAAACGGATGCCGAGGTATTTCAAGCGTTGCGATCGGGGAACCTGTTAGCCTTGGGTATCCTTTACGAGCGCTATGGAGAGGTTGTTTACCGCACCGCTATGCGGATGTTAGGCAACCAACAAGAAGCTGAAGACCTAACCCAAGAAGTCTTTCTCGCCCTTAAGAGTAGGGGGACTTATGACTCAAAACGAGGTTCTATGCTCGTCTTTCTACTAACCTTAACCCGCTCAAAAGCAATTGACCGCCACCGTCAGATGCAAGCTCAGTGGCAGCGTCTTCAACGATGGACTCGCAGCCTTCCGCCTGAAAGTTGGAGTACATTGATGGATAAGGCTTCCTTTGAAGAAATGTCCTGCCGCATCCGCGAGGCACTTTCTGAACTGCCTTCCAATCATCGGCAGGTTCTGGAGATGGCTTACTATGACGGCTTAAGTCAATCAGAAATTGCCCAAGACTTGAATATGCCGATAGGAACCGTAAAAACTTACAAGCGCAAGGGCTTGTTAAAGCTCAGACAACTATTGCAAGATTTGGTGGAACAGCGATGGTAGACTTTCAAGACTCTGAAGAATTAAACGAACGATTAGCCAGCTACGTCCTTGGCGATTTGACTCCAGAAGAAGTGGCTTCAGTTAATCAGTTATTAGAATCTCATCCAGAATTAGCGACTGAAGTGAGCCACTTGCAGAAAACGTTGGCACTGCTTCCTTTATCTTTACCGGAAACTTCGCCTCCTGCAAGTTTAGGGTCTCAGATTTTGCAAGCGGCTAGAGATAGCGATACGAGTTTAACGGCAAAAGTATCAAAGCGAGTTCGCCCAAGACCAAACACTTGGCTTGGTGTTGCTGGAAGTGTGGCGGCTTCTGTTATAGTTGGACTCAGTATATACAGCTATCGCTTACATCAAGAGGTAATTGCTGCTCGTGCTGAACTATCGCGCTATGAAGAAGCGATCGCTTTACTTCGTCAGCCGAGTAACCGCTTGGTCTCGCTCAAAGGAACGAATGCAATCCCTCAAGCCTCTGGAAGTATGGTGGTTGTGCCAAGCTCTGAAGTTGCCGTATTAACGCTTCAAAATCTAGCTCCCCTACCCAAAGGGCAAATTTATCGATTGTGGGCATTTGCCAACGGGAAAAAAATTTACTGTGGTGAATTTAAGCCTGACCCTCAAGGAAAAGTATTCGTGGAACTCCCACTGGATAATGTCATGTCAGGTAACTCTTCAATTGTAGTGACTGTTGAGCCATCACAAAGATTCTCGCAGCCCACTGGAGAAACAGTAATGACCGGAGGCGGAGGTATGTCACTTTAATTTGGACTTTGGACAAACAAAAAATAAGCTTATCGCCTATCTAGGTGTCAAAACGAAAGCACTTTTTGTGGAAAAAATGGCTTGAAACTCTTGTAGTGTATAGTTTCCGCCTTTATGTGTCTTTACTCTCTGAAAATGCATTGGATTGTTCTACGTGAATATATGGATGTTTAGTTTCCGGCTCCGTTGAATTAGTCTAAACTCCAGAGTATTTGATGGACGATTTCTGTCCTGTTTCTTGACCAATGTCCTAGGCGCGATCGCAACCAGGTAACCAGTGAGAGAGCTAGCACGTTCCCTCAAAAAGAGCAAACATTGGGAGGACTGACTGGGCAAGTCGGCTGTGCGATGGGATTGTCGTCAAGGATAAGCCTCCTCAGATTGGTAAGTCCAGACAGAGGACGAACATCTGTTATTTGGTTATCGTTGAGGTAAAGCCAAGTCAAATTGGTAAGTCCAGTTAAACTTACATCTGTTATTTGGTTATCGCTGAGGTAAAGCCAATCCAGATTGGTAAGTCCAGACAGAGGACGAACATCTGTTATTTGGTTACCGCCGAGGCTAAGCCGCTCCAAATTGGTAAGTCCAGACAGAGGACGAACATCTATTATTTGGTTACCGCCGAGGCTAAGCCGCTCCAAATTGGTAAGTCCAGACAGAGGACGAACATCTGTTATTTGGTTATCGTTGAGGTCAAGTTCAGTCAAATTGGTAAGTCCAGACAGAGGACGAACATCTGTTATTTGGTTTTCGCCGAGGAAAAGATCAGTGAGATTGGTAAGTCCAGAAAGGGGACTAATATCTGTTATTTGGTTATCGTTGATCAAAAGCCAAGTCAGTGATGTAAGTCTAGAGAGAGGACTAATATCTGTTATTTGGTTTTCGCCGAGGAAAAGATTAGTGAGATTGGTAAGTCCAGAAAGGGGACTGAAATCTTTTATTTGGTTATCGATGAGACGAAGCGAAACCAGATTAGTAAGTCCAGAGAGAGGACTAATATCTGTTATTTGGTTATTGTTGATAAAAAGCACATTCAGATTGGTAAGTTCAGAAAGGGGACTAATATCTGTTATTTGGTTATTGTTGAGATTAAGCCACTCCAAATTGGTAAGTTTAGAGAGAGGACTAATATCTGTTATTTGGTTACCTCTGAGGTCAAGCCAAGTTAGATTGGTAAGTCCAGAAAGAGGACTAATGTCTGTTATTTGGTTATCGCTGAGGTAAAACTCAGTCAGACTGGAAAGTATTTCATCAGCTTGAGAACAATCACTTGTATCTGCTTCTACCAACAGCACCTCTACTGTTTTTCGCGTCTCGGCTGACAAACTGGATTTTTTCAGACACCACTCCCTAAAAGAACTCCCTAGACTGGGTGAGGCAGCTTGAGCTACCCCCCATCCCAATCCCCAGATACTTAAGAACAGTCCGGTAACACTAATCCATTTCATTGCTATCAACCTCTTTGAACTATCGCGATCATAAACTGGGAACCGTTGTCCGATATCGCCGAATCCTGCAATTGCCGTAATAATTAAAGCAGAACCAATTAATAAACGTGCTACCGAATTAGTAACAATAGGGTTGATACCTCCAGGGGTAATCATTATTCCACCTACCACAATGACAAATGCCCAAGTTAAGGCTCCCCACCGCATAATTCCTACCTCCTGATTACTAGGTGTGGGGTAAGCCGAGAAAACTTACCAGCTTGATTTTATTAGACTCGATGAGAAAATGTTCGACAATAGCTAATTCATTTTTGGGTAAACAAATAAACATCATCCTGCTGATAACTTAATTGAAATGTCGGTGTATTTTGTACCCGTTCTAACAAATGGTTGACCACCTCTGGACTACTTCCCCAACCCGGATGACGCTGATTCAATAGTACATAATCAAATTGCCCTAACTCAGTTGTTTCCGCACCGACGGTTACCAACTTAACCACAGGGCGGTGGGTTAAATGGGGAGCGACTTGGGCAGGAACTAAAACCCCACCTTTGGTTTGAATTTGAGCAATGGCTTCCCTTGTGGCTTGCCAAGTATCAATAGATTCCAAATATCTCGACCAAAAATAACCAAATTTGGCTAACGCTAAAAACGCAACCAATGACCAGATAATCATGCTTCGCGGGTGGCGTAACCATCCCTTTCCGGCGGCTAATGTAGAAATGACGGCTAATAAGAGAAAAGGCAGTGCTGGTAAAGAGTACTGATGAATTAAATCTTTTTGGGGTTGGTAGTCGGTGATTAAGTTTATTATCAAAGTAGGAACTGCTCCAACTAAAGGGGTGAGATGCTGGGGTGAAAGTCCCCAAATCAGAGGTGAGAACAGCAAAGCCAAATATTCTAGGTTAGGCAAGGTGAAAATTCTCCCCAATACTAACCCTGGTTTGAGGAACAGATTTTTGGCGATTTCTAGAACCGAGTCTCCTAAAAAAGCATAACGCCCGACAGCCTCAACACCATCGGGTCTAAATGTAGGAATAATCACCTGAGTAGCAATCAAAAACCAGGCAATTCCTGCCCCTAAAGCAATCCCACCACACCACCGCTTTTTCTCAAACACCAACAACCAAAACCCCATGGCGGCTACCGTCAGAGATAAAGCATCCCGACACGCCAAAATTAAAATAATTGCCCCACAAAACCAAATCTTACGATTCAGCCGCGCCGCCAAAACTGCACCTAAAAAAGCGGGTAAAGCGATAACTTCGGCATGGAAATCAAATAGATTGAGATTAAAAACTAATGGATACAGCAGATAGACGAGTGCCATTGCTGTTGCTTGGGACTCCTTTAACCCTGCTTGACGGGCAAGATAAAAGGTGGGTAAAGCACCGATAGCTAACGCAATGGCTTGCACCGCAAACAACCAATGGACATCGGGATGGATTTTGTACAGCAAGGCGAGTCCATAGAGAATCCAATCTGCGTGACCGCCCATAAAATGGTAACCCCAGAAGGAAACAATCGGGGTTTGTCCCTGGCTAATCAGGTAAGTCGCCTGGTCAAAATAGCCCAAATCCATAGCAGAGGATTGAAATAGGGCGTGTCGTAAGCTGCTGCATATCAATAAGATTAAAGCACTTACCGCGATCGCAGACCTAACCGTATTAAGAGACCGACTTGTTGCCATACTACTTGCAGGGAGTTAAAATTTACCTCACCACTATTCCCCTAGAAGGGCAGGTTTCGTCAAGTTATCGGACTTATCGGTCAAACCCGCCCCGATACAGCGCTTCCCGCTTTCCCCAACTCAAAATCCCCGAAATAGGATTAACCCAGTCTGAAATAAACCGATCACTACACCCAAAATCCCGCCTAAATTAACAATCGCTTGCAATTCATTTTTGACAATCACTTTAACGGCAACTTCTAAGGATTCTGGTGATGTACCTCTTACCCGCTCTACAATAAGCTGATCGATCGATAAAATGGGAATAACCTGCGTCACCAGTTTTTCTAAATCTTCTTCCAGATAACGCTCCAAAATTAATGCCAATTCTTGACTAATTAATTCCATTGAGCTGCTCATAATTGCCGACTCTCGCAATCGGTTTAAGATTAATACCGCGACCTTTTCCCAATCAATGGATTGACTTAAACCTTGCAAAAATTCACCGCCCTGCTCTCGGATATACGTGCGAACCGCATCCCGCATAGTTTTGCGTAACTGTCGCACCGTAGACACGGGCAAATTTTGTAGGGATAGAGTTTGCAGCCATAACTGTAACCGTTCACGGGCACCCAAGGCGGTCAATAATTCTTGCAGACGCGCATTGCTTTCCTCTTTCTCATCTAAGCAATAGGTTCGCAAACGGGTTAGCGTATTGCGTAGTCCAAATAAATTGGCGACAATCCAATAGGTGCCACTTGTCTTCTCGCGAAACCCTTCATCAATGATTTGGATATTGCGATCGGTTAAAAAATCAATAATCCCTTGACGCAGCACATCAGGCGGTAATGCCACTTGCAGAATCCACTGGGAAAGCTGTTGCGCTTGTTGCTCATTCAGTTGAAACTCCAGCAAAATTTGATCAAAAATTTGGTTAAGCTGGGCTTCTAAAAAATCCTCGCGACGGGCTAAAACTTTGAGTAAACGGGGCAATGATTCTCCTAATAAGTCGTGGAGAATAGCCGCAAGAATCTTCGCTGTTTTCTGTTCCTTATCTAACTGGACTTGTTGCAACGTCAGATTGAGCATCCACAGAATTGCCCCACGCACCCGTTCCCGATGCAGTAGACGCCGTGCTAGTCGTTGCATCTCCGACGGGGTTAACAAAGAACCCATGATGGTATCGGATACCCGTTTCGCTAAGCGTTCCTGGTTATCGGGAATTAAACCGGGTGTAAACGGTAACCGCCGCTTGCCAATGTAAATGGGGCGGTAGGGACGGAATAGCATTTTAATGGCTAAATCATTAGTGAAATAGCCAATAATTCCCCCCGCGATTGGAGGTAAGAATAGCAGCCACAGGTTCGATAAATTCAAAACAGCAACCGACGTAATACAGAATGGACAAGCAAGGATTGGTGGAAAGGGTTGACTTGGGCGTTTTATAATCCCCAATCCCTGATCCCCATTGTAGGCTCTACGGTTCAAGGGGCGTTTCATCCCTCGGATAAATCTCGAGGGCTTTCACCTTCGCTATTTTGTAAAAAAGCTAAACGACACCCGACACCCCCACACCCGACACCCGACACCCCTACACCCTGTCAATTCCTCAAGTCGTTTACCCACTCCGTCAAGACGCTACGGTTTCCGGACGACCAAAACGCCCATCATTCCCCCAGCGATGGGATAGTGCGTGGCGTGGCTAAATCCAGCCTGGTGAGCCAGTTCAACCTGCTGTTTTCCGGTGGGGAATCGCTCTAAGCTGGGAGTGATGTAGGCATATTCTTCCTCTAAGCCCAAGGATTTGGCACGGGGTACGACAATTGTGTCGAGATACCATTGCTGAAACTGACGTAGGGCTGGGTGTTGAGGACGATGAAAGTCTAGGATAGCCGCCTTTGCCCCCGGTTTGAGGACTCGGTACAGTTCTCGCAAACAACCGGGAATATCGGTAACATTCCGCAAACCATACCCCATGGTGGCACCGTGGAAAAAATTATCCTGGAAGGGTAAATCGAGAGCATCGGCTTCAATCCAGTGAAGGGTTAAGGGGGGATAATGATAAGTTGCCCTGGCTTTTGCGATCGCGAGTAGCCGAGGCGAAAAGTCAACTCCGTACACTTGACCCGTTGTGCCTACGTCTCGGGCGAGCAGTTCGGCTAAATCACCACTCCCGCAGCATAAATCTAAACCAATCTCACCTGGCTCTAAATCGCACCACTTCACCGCCATCTTTTTCCAGATCCGATGTTGACCTAAACTTAACCACTGGTTGAGTTGGTCGTAAACGGGGGCGATGCGGTCAAATAAATGGCGAATTTCTGAGGGGTCATGTGTCATTGGTTAGGGAACGGGGAACAGGGAACGGGGAACAGGGAACAGGGGAAGCTGGGGGAGATGAGGGCGGGTTTTGAATAAACGTTATCATCAACCGCGCCACAGAAATCCCTAAACCCGCCCCTACAGATTCAACCCTCAGCGACTGGTTGCGATCGCTAAACCAACCTGCTGGGCGGATAGGTGAATCAGTTTTAGCTCATCTTCACTCAGTTTACGCGCCTGTTGTTGCCATTGGAGGGAGAGTAGAGCTAGGAGTTCGCTGCGGTGGACAATTGGAATCAGCAGGTGGGCTTTTATGCCAATTTTCTGGTAATACTCTGTGGCATCTTGGGGAGTTGCACCGGGGGCGTTAATCCAGACTTGTAGTTGATGATTCGCGATCGCGTCTGGCAAGAGAGGATCAGAGTCTAGGGGGTTGACAAGGGATTCATCTTGGCTGTATTTACCTTTTACATCTATCAAATGATCGCCTTCTACTACTTGCAGGATACAGGTATCTGTGCCAAAGCTGTCACTAAATATTTTGGCGATTTGAGGCAAGCTAGTTTCTAGGCTGTCTGAATCTTGCGCCACTTGCACCAAGGTTTCCATGAGCGCCATTTGAGCATGGGCTCGCTGCAATTCTTCGGTGCGTTGCTTCAGGAGTTCGTAGGTTTGAACTGCCCGATCCACAACGGTTTTGAGTTCGTTTGGGTCCCAGGGCTTGGTAATATAGCGATAGACTTGTCCGGCGTTAATCGCTTCGACTAAGTCTTCCACATCCGTAAACCCGGTTAAGATAATCCGCATGGTATCCGGAAACTCGGGGACAGTTTTGCTCAAAAACTCCGTCCCTTTCATTTCTGGCATCCGCTGATCAGAAATAATCACGGCGACTTCTCCTTCATTGGAAAGGATAGAGAGGGCTTGAGCGCCACTTTCGGCTCTGAATACGTTAAACTGACGCCGGAAGGTGCGGTAGAGGAGATCCAGGTTATCGGGTTCATCATCTACCACAAGCATTTTCGGTTTTTGCGATCGCTCCAAACTCATGAACTGACGAGTGATAGTATCAAAATTAGGGTTCACCTTGTCCATAACACTACAACAAACTCCAAGCGAGTAAGTTTGAACTGGCGAGCCACAAGGGGAAGGCTATTTTGGTCTGTCCTGTTGCCCAATAGATGTAAACTGTCTTAACCTTAAGCTTTTTATCTAACCCTAGCGAGTTTTTGCTTAAATCTATTACTATTTAATCACGAGAAATTTGAGACATCTGATCACTCAAAAAATACGGCAAGCTTTTCTTCCCATTATGACGGAAATATCACCTGGAAATCCTCACCCTAATCCTCAAGCTCACTCAGAGACAGTAGATGCTGATGCACTAATTCAGTTGCTCAGGCGCAAAGAAAGTAACTGGGTGGAGTGGGGACAAGCGTGTCAACAACTCCAAAGTGCTGGCTATAGTTCCCAAGCCGTTTTTGAACAAACGGGGTTTGAGCCAATTCAACAGAATCAAGTCATTGTAGCATCTCAGGTCTATGAAACGTTAGTCAAAGTGGGCGTGTCGGAAGCCGTGCGATCGCGCTTTGATCGGACGGGGAGTGATATCCTCTATGAGTTGCGGATTCTCACCCAACCGGAACGAGCCGCCGCCGCTGAGTTTATTGTTGCCAGAAATCTGGATGCGGATGGTGCCCGTGAGGTGGCAAAAGCGATGAAAGAATTGTCGCGTCGCCGTACCCTACCGGAAGGATTTTCGGATCATCCAGGTGATGCTGTGGCGTACCAATACTGGAAACTTGCCCAACAACAGCAGAATTTACAAGAGCGATCGCGGTTAGTCGCACGAGGGTTAATGTTTGCTCATAGCCAATCGTCGCGAGAAGAAATTGAGCAGTTACTCACAGAACCTTTTGCAGGGAAACGCCGTCGAGCGCCCCGTTTGCCCTTCTATCGCGTGGAAGCGAGTGAACAATTACCGCGACTGATCCCAGTGGTGGGTGAGTTTCCGGTAACGACTGCTGAGTTCCAGCAAGTGGAGGCGGTGAAGACAAAGGGGGCGTTTCAGATTGTCGATTCTACCCATCAGCAACAGATTGTCGCCATTCCCGGTTGGCAAATCGTGGCAAAGGCACAAGAGCCTGTGGCAATTTTGGGTAATATTACTCAGCTTCCCAAACAAGAGAATGAAAAATCAGAAACGGTGTTGCTGATTGTTGACCGAAAAACACCAGAGTGGAATGCCGATAATTATTATATGGTTGATCAATCGGGAACATTAGCGATCCAGTGGTTTTCGGAACAACCCGATATACCGTTACTGGGACAGCTAATTCTGGTGTTGCGTCCCAAGAAAATTCTCGATGAACCGTTGAGTCGGGATCTATGGCAAATTGATGAGTAGGTTATTTGTCATTTGTCAGGGAATAGGCAATAGGTAATAGGCAATAGGCAACACCTCGGCTTCGCTCGGTGTGTCATAGGCAATAGTTAAGCAGGTAAGGTAGAGTTTTGAGTTAACTTACTCATCTTCTCCCATCTTCCCCATCTTCCCCATCTTCCCTCCCCCTGCTCCCAGACGTGCCATGGCACGTCTCTACATTGCTCCCCCATCTTCCCCTAAAAGTGATCGGTATCACTAAGCCGTCGGAGGGTTATCACTTTCTATTTGTAAAATTTGAGGAAAATTAACATAACTTGACTTGAGCGATGTTGTGCGGTAGCTGTCTATGCAATCACCTATTCTTCTTCCGGGCGCTCTCTCGGAACTCTTTGCACAAGCGACCAGTTCTGGTTACATGACGAAAGCTGACCGCTATGGACTGATGGCAGCGATTTTAGGCGAAGATCTCAGTACAGACGAGAAATGCGTTATCGATCGCCTACTGCGGGCGGTACGGCGAGGACGGCTGCATTTAGCAGATGAACTGTCTGCTGTGCTGACGGATTCCCATGTTTCTTTCTCAGCGATGGTTTTAGCGGGCGGACAAAGTTCTCGCATGGGTCAGGACAAAGCCTTGATTCCTATTCAAGGTATGCCGTTACTGAGACAGGTTTGTACCATTGCCCTTAAATGTACTCGTGAAGTGTTCGTCATCACCCCTTGGCCCGAACGATATCGAGATATTTTACCGAAAAATTGTCATCTTATCCAAGAGATGTTGCTGCTAGGAGAGGCTCAATCCCATGGTCCGTTGGTCGCATTTGCTCAAGGATTAACTCAAGTGAAACGGGATTGGGTGCTTTTACTCGCCTGTGACTTACCCCAACTTCAAGTTGAGGTTTTGCAAAATTGGGGTAGTCAGTTGACAAATACTCCCAAAGAGGTAATGGCTGTACTTCCCCGAAGTCCCAAAGGATGGGAACCCCTGTGTGGTTTTTACCGACGCCAATGCTTACCCCAATTAATCGATTATATTAATCAGGGAGGACGCTCCTTTCAAAAATGGCTGGCACAGCACCCTGTCCAGGAACTTCCAGTTCGCGATCGCCAGATTTTATTTAACTGTAATACCCCAGAAGATTTGAAAGTGATCAATTAGCCTCTGTCGGGCTGTCTGAGATAAGGGTCGCAGCGACTGCGATATGGTATTCAGTATTTATACGTATTGAGTTGATATCAAAACTACCCACTAAGTATCTACATATCAATTTTTCTGCTGTACTCATAAAGCTCAAGTACCCTCAACTTCCTACTGTTTCCCTTTTTCTTGGTTCTGTTCTCTTCACCTCAGTACACGACTTATTTCATTAATCCTTAACTGCGTGTTTATACGGAACTTTTTAAAATAGGTTGCCGTAGCTTTTTTTAGTGGACTATGCTGATACGCAAGCAAAACAAGAGGCTGTGTCACTAAAAAATAGAAAAGGACATGAAAAGATATTTATTTGCCAGTGTTATTATCGGGGCGTTAGCCTTGAGTGCAGGTGAGGCTAAAGCTGCCACGATTACAATTGACTCTTTTGAAGATGGGTTTCAACGGGTCTCGGCGGCTAGTGATACAACGTTTAATTCAACGATTCATTCCGCTAATCCAATCGTTAGGGGAAAACGCGATATCCGATTAACAATATTAGAAAATCCTTCCCCCAGTTGGCTAAATGCCGAAGTAGCCGTACTACCTTTACCGACTGAACCTGGAATTCTGACGATTAGCAATGATACAGGCGTTAAGAGTGAGACACTGATTACCTGGCATGGAGAGGATGAAAATGGTTTGAGTCTAGATGTAACCGGAGGAGGAATCAATAAATTCTTTCGTTTTAATGTACTCAGTGCTGATTTGGAAGCTGTCTTAACTCTTTCGGTGATGGATAATAACGGTACTGCCAGTCTAACCAGAACTCTATCTCCTAGTTTGAATCCTACCTCTGTTGTCTTCAAGTTCAATGAGTTTGATAATGTTGCAGCAATTGATTTGACCCAGGTTGATGCTATTTCCTTGGCAATTCGAGGAGAAGAAAATTTTGATTTTATGGCAACTTCTATTGTGGCGACTGTCCCTGAACCGCTTACCCTTTTAGGTTCAACTATAGCCCTGGGATTTTGGACAGTCCTGAAAAAAGAGTATGACAAAAAGCAGGCAAAAAGTCAGCCGAAACGTTAGGACATCGGTCAAGAAACCGGGTTTCTTTGGGTGAAAGCTTAATATTTCGTTGTCATCCTCACGAGAAACCCGGTTTCTCATAATACAGTACCGTTTTCTTTTGTCCGACTACTTACATACAGTCGTTTGGGGGAATCAAGCTGACTGATGGGTAAACTAACCGTCACTGTAGTGCCTTGATTCAGTGTGCTGTCTATGTGAATCTGACCATGATGATTGTCTACAATAGCTTTAGCGATCGCTAACCCTAATCCAGAACCTGCCGCCGCATCCTTAGTTCTGGCAGGATCGATACGGTAGAAGCGATCAAATATCAGGGGTAATGCGGTTTCAGGAATCCCAATACCATTGTCGCGAACTTGAACTTGAATCCAGGAAGAACCTTGTCGTCCACCTTTACTGGAACGATTGACCAATTCGAGTTTCACCTGCACCCATCCTTCCTCGTCTTTGTCTGTTTTCGGTGGCGTATATTGCACCGCATTACTGACAAGATTGGTAAATAAACGCGCTAACTGATTCCAGTCGCCCAGAATGGTAAACACCTCGTCGTCTAAGGGTTGTAGGGGGGGCTGGGAAGCGCTAAAGCGCTCACTACGAACGGTAGAATCAACAGATAATTCAGCCCTCGTATCGTTGTCGTCTCTATCAAAATCAGGGGTTTCTGGCAAATGCAGCGACAGAAAAATACCCTTTTGATCAGCAATTAATTGTTGTTCTTCAATCACTTCCATCAGCAACGCATCCAAGGGGACAGGTTGCCATTCGGGTTGTACCATACCACTATCAACCCGCGCCAAAAAGAGCAAATCATTCACCAATCGTCCCAAGCGCTGAGTTAATCGTTCCACTACCTTCAGTTGGTGGCGTTGCCATTGCGGTTCCATCTCTGGATCAGCTAGCGCCACTTGCACATTAGTTTGAATCGTGGCGATGGGATTTCTTAACTCGTGGGAAGCATCAGCAGTAAACTGTTTTAACCGTTGATAGGAATCGCGCACGGGTTTCATCGCGAGTTCGGAGAGTAACCAACCAATCGCGGCGGTGGAGAGAATCATTAGCGTTGTTCCCACCGTTAAATCGACGATTAACTGGCGGATAGGTTTGGTAACTTCAAACCAGGGATGACTCACCCGTAAATAGCCTAAAACATATCGTCCCAGTTCGACTCGCTTGGTAAACTGACGCAGCAGGTGATCCGGGGATAAATGGACAGTTTCCGCTGTTTGTCGGGGATGCAGGGGAATATCCAGGGGTTCTGATAGGGTTGACCAGAGTAACTCACCTGTGGGACTAAACCATTCTAAGTCAATGTGGTCATCTTCCACCGCTTCGGTATTGTCGCGAAAACTGGCTTCTACGTTAATCTGATAGGGAGTAACCGTCCCCTCACTGGGCTGAATCACTAGAGAGCGATCGACAACTTCTACCACATGCTTTAAGGTATCGTCCACTCGTTCGATTAAGGTGCTGCGGACATATAAATAAACCCCTGTCGCGAATAGTAATAATAAGACAGCCGTAACCGTTGTATACCAAAGTGCCAGACGGCGGCGAGTAGCTTGAAACATTGTATACAGCAGTTTGCTCTGCTATGCGGTACATTTTCGATCCCCCTAAATCCCCCTTAAAAAGGGGGACTTTGATCTACTGTACTTTATTACAGAATTCAGCGCTGTAAGTAGTGGCGTAGCACACCCAATTTGATGAATTAAAATCACGCCCCGAAACCGTAGGGGCGCAAAGACTTGCGCCCAATTCAATGGTAAAATCTATTCCACAATTTTAGCGGTGTCAGTCCAGTAGTGGCGTGGCAAACCTTATTTGATGAATTAGAATTATGCCCCGAAACTGTAGGGGCGCATGGCGTGCGCCCGATTCAATGGTATAGCACTACGCGCTAGGCTTTCTTGCAAGAGGCAATGGGCAATAGTGAAGAAAAACACTTACCTGACAAGGGATTGAGCGATTTAAATTTTTCTTATTTTGTCCTAACGTGTGTGCGTAGTGCTATAAAATCTATTCCACAATTTTAGTTTAACTCTTTGAACCCGTTTCAACGGGTTTTAGCTTTTAGCCCCAACTTTAGTTGAGGGCTTAAGTCTAGATGGACAATTTAATCTCTCAATCTCTCAATACCAAATGGCGCTGCGCGTCAAAGGCAATCTTCCCTTGCTGCTGTAACTGATTGAACAGTCGAGTAATCGTTACTCTAGTGGTGCAACAGGCGTTCGCAAAATCCTGATGCGTCAGGCGAACCGTTAAACGAATCCCATCTGATGTCGGTTGACCAAATTTCGCTTTCAACCAGTCTAGGAAACAGTGCAAACGGTCTGTTATTTGCCGCTTACCCGCCATGGCTAATAAAAAATCTGTCTGTTGTAACCGCTGATTAAGCAGAGGGAAAAGCCTCTGAGATAGTTGAGAAGAGGCGGCAATTTCAGTGCAAGAAATACTAATTAACTCTGCTGCTTCCGAGACAACAGTGGCTTCGTAAATCGGTAGAGAGGTCATGCTAGAACTGAAGGGCATGGATTCTCCGACTAATCCCACGATTATTTCATCACCACTTTCGCTAACTGTACTCAGTTTGATCACGCCTTGGCAGACGATCCAAATGATCTGGGGTTTGAGAGAAATTGTCTCGCCTTTATGATAGATATACCGAGGGCGATTTTGGTAAAGGTTGGTATTATTACAATAATTGTCTCCCCTCAGACCGGGCTGGCGATCGCGAATATCCTGTACTCTCCAGTGCAAACTGATCGGCTGATTGTCTAAATCACAGTAGGGACTTACCGTCAAAACCGCCTCCATGGGTTTACTGTGACGCGGCTGAATCTGAACGATCCATTCTTGTTGTAGGTTACGCTGCTGAATCTGGATGAGTTTAGCTGGAAACTTGCGGCGATCAGATTTAGGGAAGAAAATGTCTAGGGGTTTACCCACTAAAAACTGTTGCGATACATTCAGGAGGTTGGCAGTGGCTTGATTGGCGTCTATAATTTTCCCTTTGGTATCCGTCTCTAGGTAAGCATGGGGCAAAAACTGGAGTAGGTGTTGATAACGCTGGCGTTCGGCTGCTAATTCTACTTGCATCGCTGCCGATTCCTCCGCCTGTGCTAGAAGTTCCTCCATCGCCACTTGCAGTTCTTCTGAAGCCATGCCGAGTTCTTTAAAGGCTGAGGGTAGTAGGTGGGATTTTTCGTTTGCAGTATTGACACAGCGGTAAAGCCGATCTAAGCGTCCTTGTAATGCCTCAAGTTGCTGCATAAACCGCTTCAAGTCACTGTCAAACCTCCCAGCGCTCATTTTTCTGGATAAATATTCCCCCATAGATAGATTTTCAAGTGTCTTATTCAGTGTTTGGGAAGGATGAATTGATTCTGCCCTCCAAATACGTCTGTATTCACAGTAACAAAGCAACTTCATATAAGTCCCCATCTTTAGACAGACGTAAGAGTCTAGCAGGAATTGATATTCTACTAGATGTCAGTACAGTTAAGGATTTCAGCACCCTTCCAACTGACAGGAGGGATGAACAGGGTTCTAGGTTCATACCAGCTCAACTATTACCTGGCTAGGATTGCCAACCTCCCTGCTGACTCATCGCTACTTCAGACGCCCTTTACAGATAGATATGAATTCACCAACCACTTCTCATCAAACAACTTCCGCCGCTAAACCCAGCCAAACTATATCTAATAATCGCCAAAGTCTCTGTTGTTATACCAATCACACCAACTATATCCAAGTGATCCGACTGGTGAATCAATCCCATACCAATTGGCAACGGGTTATTTTTCCCGGTGAGCGTTTCCTGTTTGAAGCTGACTCCGAATCGAATTTAGAGATTATGGGAGATGAAGTCGTTTCTTCTCTAGTTAATTGTCAAAAGTTGCTAGTAAAACTCGAAGTCTGATTCTTTTGCAATTCATTTTTTCTGTTTGATTGGCACAGTAAACACTATTCCTCAACAAGAAGATCAGCATCATGCCGCAGAAAATCATCAATCTAACCTGTCTCCTTGTCATTCAAGAAGTAAAAGATATCTTGGCAACTTATCCAGAGACTCCTTATCAAGAGGCTTTTGCTGAGGCAGAATTATATAACCAGCTCATTAATCAGGTATTAAGTCGAATTCCGGATCAATCTTATACTATCCTGTACGAATCTGAAAAACTCCCCAAAAACCCTCGGCGCTTTTACGCTTCTATGGAAGAGCGAATGATGGTCGAAGAACTGATTCATCAGACTATTATTGCTCTACTGGAAACGCAGAGAAAAAAAACGTTACATTCCCCGGCGTCAGAAGATAACTGTTCTGCTAATGCAGCGATGACTTCCAACAAAAAAATCTATCGTTGGTTTGGCTATTAGGGTTTTGAGATCAGGATACAGTATCATCTCCTTTTGCCACGGCGATTGAAATCGCTGCTACACTTGCCAAAGTCCGCCTGCGCGGACTGGGTTATAAGGGGGGTAGTTCCGGTAGATCCCGGACTTCTGAATCCCATGCATTTAGGTAAGCAGGATTTCGACAAAGAAGTCGGGGATCTGGAGTGTAAGAGTACGATGAAAACGTTGGATGATACAATAGTCGCCAACGCCAAATCATGTCAGTTTTGGCTGAGTCAATCCAGGAGTCCCCCTTCACCTGATGTCCAGACGAATGGCGAACCCGGCTAATGTATTCAATCGAATTCCCGGACGCGCTTATCTGTTGATTGCGATTGTGATTTTCGCGTCAGCCAATGCGGTAATCCGGATGTTAACAAACTTGGGAGATCAAAATCTAATCGATGGCAGAAATCCCATCTCGTTCTGTAATGTTCTGTTTGCAGGAAATCTTTGTGCCTTAATCGCCCTCATCTTCATCTATGGCAAGCAGTGGAATGTTGAATCCTTAAAACGTCTCTCGTGGACAGATTGGCTGGGATTGACGGGGGTGGCAATATTATCTGGGGCATTGGCGCCGGCTTTAACATTTATGGCACTAGACTTAACAATGGTCAATAATGTTGTGCTAATTGGTCGCATTGAACCGCCCCTGATTCTGGCATTATCGATACTTTTGCTGGGAGAACGGGTGAATAAGTGGGTGATAGGGGGTGCGGTGGTTTCGTTCATTGGCGTTTCTCTGACTGTATTACTTCAGACTCCCGCCACGGATATGGTAAATATGGGGAGATTCCAGATTGGCACCGGGGAATTATTTGCCGCAGGTGGTGCTGTGGCGTTAGCCTTGTCCACGATTATTATTGACTTCTCCCCTGGTTAAAAACGCAGGGGATTCTAAGAGGATACTGCGGGACGGGCTAAAGCCGCGTCCCTCCGTTTCATCTTCTTAGAGTTCCAGAGTAAAAAGAAGTCACCCGCTCCCAGACGTAGCATGCTACGTCTCTACATTGCGCCCCATCTCCCCCTGCTCCCCCATACCCGACACCCGACACCCTACACCCCACACCCCACACCCAGTCTCTACCCATTACTCGGCGGTTGATATCCATTTTCATAAGCAAAACGAATAAGTTGAGCGCGGTTCCCCACCTTTAACTTATTGAGAATACTACTCAGGTGGGTTTGAACAGTACGTGGACTAATAAACAAGCGATTGCTGATTTGTTTATTCGTCAATCCTTGAATCACTTCCCAAAACACTCGTTCTTCTGCGGGTGTCAATGGTAAAGGTGTAGGAGTAACCGTTTCGTCGTTCTGAGGAGCTGAAACCTCATTCGCTTGAGCGGTTTTAGCTTGATCCGCTAAATCCTTGACGGCAGAACTGGCATTAAGCTGCATTAACTGAACAATCAGAGCATGGATGCGACGGGTTCTCTCTAGCTGAGCCTCGATTTTAGCCGCTAATTCTCTGGGATTAACGGGCTTAATCAAATAGTCATCTGCTCCAATGGAGTGACCGTGAATCCGGTCTTCTAGTTCTCCTTTGCCCGATAGAAAAATAAACGGCATCAGTTGACCAGATGGAGTTGCCCGCAGACGACGGCAAAATTCAATTCCATCCATCTCTGGCATCATCACGTCAGACACCACCAAGTCCGGTGGATTTTTGACACAAGCCTCCAAAGCCTCTGCCCCAGAACTCACCTGTTCAACCTGATATCCTATATTTTCCAGGGCGCGTGTCAAAGTAATGCGTAATGTTCTATCATCATCAACCACTAAAATTTTTTTCATCGTTGGTCATCAGTCATGGGTCAAAAGGTTGAAGGTTAGGGTGGTGAGACGCTTCCCCTCAGAACGTCCTTCCTTGGGCAAGAAGCGTCCAGGCAGGAGCAGGAATCAGGAACAAAAAATCAGTGTTGGTATTAGCCTAGCGACTTCAATAGCGTATTGCCACAACCCTTGAGCAGAAGCTAGCCAGAAGGCAGATGAACTAACCATCTGTCATCGGCTACCCTATCCCACAGTCAGGTTGACGCCGAGCTACGCTCTATCGAGTAACAGACTGCACCACGATAAGCCAACAGAGATGCTTTATTCCAGCATAATAGTTGAGTTCAGCGAGTGTCTAAACCCTAGACTATCGAGTCTAACCTTGTACCTGTACGGCTCAAGAGCGGGAGCAGGGGCGGAATGTAGAGACGTAGCCTGCTACGCCTGGGAGCAAAAGAGAAATTTTAGCCGATTTTTTGTAGCATAGGATACCTTTTCTGGGGAAGTCCGGCTTCCTCCATCAGCATGTCAGCAACTGAAGTGACACCTTTTATCAGGGGTAATGAGTAATGGGTAACTCATGAAATGTCCGTTATATTTGTTACCAATCTGTTGCCATTTTCGTCTTCATTTGACAACAATCTGCAAAAAAACTTAATAAAGTTTCCAGCCGCCAAGAGATCTGGTAACTTTTTCGGAGCATCAATAATCGTGATGCTGATTTTAACCTTAGCCAAAGAGTTTTATGTACGAAAAAATCACACCTCCAGATACCGGGTCTCGCATTACCTTCAAGGATGGCAAACCCATCGTTCCTGATGATCCGATTATTCCCTTCATTCGGGGAGACGGCACAGGGGTCGATATCTGGCCCGCCACCCAAAAGGTCATTGATGCAGCGGTGCAGACGGCGTATGGTGGGAAGCGGAACATTACCTGGTTTAAAATTTATGCCGGGGATGAAGCCTGCGACAAGTACGGAACGTATCAATATTTACCCGAAGACACCTTAACCGCGATTAAAGAATACGGCGTTGCGATTAAGGGACCGTTAACCACACCAATCGGCGGAGGTATTCGTTCTCTCAACGTCGCTTTACGCCAAATTAATGACCTCTATGCCTGCGTGCGTCCCTGCAAATATTACCCAGGAACACCTTCGCCCCACAAAGAACCCGAGAAACTCGATTTGATTATTTATCGGGAAAACACCGAAGACATCTACCTGGGAATTGAGTGGCGTCAGGGTTCCGAGATTGCCGACAAACTGATTTCTATTCTCAATCAGGATTTGATTCCAGCCACGCCAGAACATGGCACAAAGCAGATTCGCCTTGACTCAGGGATTGGGATTAAACCCATCAGTAAAACGGGTACTCAACGTTTGGTTCGTCGCGCCATTGAACGCGCCTTAAGCTTACCCAAAGCCAAGCAAAAGGTTACCTTGGTGCATAAGGGTAATATTATGAAATACACCGAAGGTGCGTTTCGAGACTGGGGGTATGAACTCGCGACCACAGAATTCCGGGCGCAATGTGTTACCGAACGCGAATCGTGGATTCTCAGTAATAAAGAACATAACCCAGATATCAGCCTCGAAGAGAATGCCCGGAAGGTTGAACCCGGTTATGATGCGCTGACACCGGAAAAACGGGCGGAAGCGAGGGCAGAAGTCGAAGGCGTTCTCAATGCCATCTGGGACACCCATGGTAATGGTCAGTGGAAAGAAAAAATCATGGTCAATGACCGGATTGCGGACAGTATTTTCCAACAAATCCAGACTCGCCCCGATGAATATTCGATTTTGGCGACGATGAACCTGAACGGGGATTATTTGTCCGACGCGGCGGCTGCCCTAGTGGGGGGTTTAGGCATGGGACCCGGTGCCAATATTGGTGACACCTGTGCCATTTTTGAAGCCACCCACGGCACAGCACCCAAGCACGCGGGTTTAGACCGTATTAATCCCGGTTCACTGATTCTATCTGCGGTGATGATGTTGGAATATATGGGCTGGCAAGAAGCGGCTGACCGGATTACACGGGGAATTGGTGGTGCTATTTCTAATCGCGAAGTCACCTACGACTTAGCCCGGATGATGACCCCACGGGTTGAGTCCCCGTTGAAGTGTTCTGAATTTGCCGACGCGATTATTAAACACTTCTAGCTCTATCAGGCAGGGCACGATGGTATCGTGCCCCTACCCAATCAATTAGGGTCTGCTGTAGGGAGTCTTGTGGTGGGGAGAGGCAATAGGCAATAGGCTTTCTGGCAATGGTTTCAACCCTCTGTCAAGGGATAATTGCCCCAATTATCCCTTCCGTTGTGGTAGGGGCACGGCAATGCCGTGCCCTATTATCAACATCGTAGTCTTGAGATTGGGGGCAAGGCGGGTTTCGTTGTCCAATTTGAGATCGGTCTCCTAATTTAATTCCTAAACCCGCCCCTACATGTTTGGGATGTACATTTAGAAGGTGCGATCGCGCTGGAAAACAGGGTTAACTAACAGTCCGTAAATATCTAGACAATTAGTGACATAACTGGTTTGATTGGATTGGTTAAATATAGTCGGATGTATGGACTATCCTCTGATGTGGCAGCGGCTCTGGCAATTGCCAGAAGAGGAATGCATTTGAGTGAAAGATTGCCGCGCTCTGTGTCCGCCTATCTCGGAGTGAATCCGAGAAAGCACGTATGGAGCGCTCTACATCAATTTAATAATTTTATTGGTCGATGCTCTGTAGTTAATCGTAGACACGATTACTACTGTGTCTCTAACTGGGAGCCATTGGTTAAGGCTGATATCGAGCAACAATGCCGGGTATCAGCCAAGCGTAAGCGTTAACGGTTATCGACCAAAAGTTACACCGTGGACTTATACCAAGGCAGAATTACTTGTGGGTAGGTTTGTCTAGGTTTTTAGAAGCGGTCAAAAACAAAGTAATCAGGGGTGCGGAAGATTTGCTCGTAGATATC
>NZ_JAVJUO010000028.1:0-24690 GCF_040220555.1 Coleofasciculus sp. C1-SOL-03 | reverse complement strand
ATTTAATAAATGGTTAACGGTTTCAACTGTTGCTTGATAGAATATATCGGACAATGAAGTTAAAAACATCTCCAAGTCGGTGAAACCGATGGGGTTAAGTTCATCGGCAGGAGTTGGCAAGCCTTTGCAATAAGTTATCGTCGTCATCGCTTTTTGGTTACCTCCCTCAGTTCGGTCACTATTTTTTTTTGCTTATGACTTCGACTCCCATATTTACCAATTAAGTCAACAATATCATATCGACTCCGAACCACCAGCCGTCCGAGAAGCTCATCAGCCAGCCGTTGAGTTCCCATCGGTGCAACGTGCAAGACCGTCACAAAAAGTCGAGTAGCTGCTTGTTGGGGGGTAAACTAGACATTGCCTGGTTATATCACAGAAAATGTCCAGTTATGTCACTAATTGTCTAGATATTTACGGACTGTTAGTTAACCCCAACTTACTTTGTTCAAGTTGGGGATTGCCGGACAAACGGTGAATGAAAAATAACTAAGTAGGTTGGTGGAAATAAACTTAACTAGATTAAGTTATGTAAACAAGGCTCAAACCCTACTGTTCCCTGTTCCCTGTTCCCTGTTCCCTAATCTCCACCGCTAACTTTAATTGTGTCCACCTACTTAGATATTACTGAACTGATTCTTTATAAACTGGCAATGTAAAATAAAAGGTACTCCCAGAACCAAGGGTACTTTCCGCCCAAATTTCCCCCCCATGTTGCTGGATAATGCTGCGGCAAATCGCCAATCCTAAACCAGTACCTCCTTTTTGGCGGGAATCGGAAACATCGACTTGCTGAAATCGCCCAAAGATGCGTTCAAGGTGTTCCGTGGGAATTCCTCGTCCTTGGTCGGTAACGTGAAATAAAATACAATCTGACTGATGTTGGACACCCACGGTGATCGTCGTATTACTCTCAGAAAACTTGATCGCATTACTCAATAGATTCGTCAGGGTTTGAATAATCGTATCAGGCGCAACATACACTTGAGCTGATAGGGGAGTCACCTGGATAGCAATTCCCGCCGCCTCCGCGATCGCGTCTATCGCTTCGACGGAATGTTTGATTAAATCTGCCACATCGCAGACTTCCTTAACTAGCGTCACTTGACCGGAATCCAAGCGTTCTAAACTCAGGATGTCATTCACCAACCGCCCCAAGCGATCGCAGTCTGTTACCGCAATATCTAACATCCGTTTGGCTTTGTCAGGTTGATTATCATAGACTCCCATCTTAAGCAAACCCAGAGAACCGCGCATTGAGGTGAGTGGAGTGCGAAGTTCATGACTCACCAGAGAGATGAATTCATTTTTCATCCGTTCCACAGCCTGACGCTGGGTAATATCTTCGCCAATACTCATGATTCCTGCGATCGCGCCAGTAATATCTCTTAGCACGGTATTATTCCACGCAATCAGTCGTTCTTCACCGGATTTGGTCAGAATGGAGTTCTGGTAGTAGGGGTGGCTGTTGTGGTATAAAAGTTCATGGAAAGCCTGTTTAAGCTGCGGCTGATCGGAGGATGGGATAAATGTATTGAACCAGTTTTTCCCGAAAACTTCGGCTGAAGTGTAGCCAGTTAAGCCTAAGCCAAAGGGGTTCATATACTCCACATCCCCCTGCCAATCTAAGCCAACAACCAGTAGTTGCACATTCTCTAACAGCGATCGCCATCGACGTTCGGTTTCTTGCAGGATCTGTTGGGTTTGATGACGCTTTTCGTACTCTTGCTGTAAGCAGGCATTTTGTGCAGTGAGTTGCTGGGTTAACGCCCGCAGTTGCAGGTGAGTCTGGACACGAAGTAACACCTCTTCAAGCTGAATTGGCTTGCTGATATAGTCTACAGCACCCAGTTTTAGCCCCTTAATCTTATAACTCGGATTCGCGCGATCGGCAACGGCTGTCATAAAAATAACTGGAATATCTTGGGTTTCCTCCTGCGCTTTTAAACGACGACAGACTTCAAACCCGTCCATTTCTGGCATCACCACATCCAACAAAATTAGATCCGGTGAAGTTATTGTCACAATTTTTAACGCTTGGATGCCACTTTTAACCGCGAGGACGTTAAATCCTGCTTTCATTAAAAAATCTGAGACTAATTGCAGATTAGCCACAGTATCATCAACCAATAAGATTTGGGGTAAGGAAGAGGACATGAACGGACTGGCATGACTGAATTTTGCAAAAAGCGGCACGTTGCCATTTTTATTGTTGCATAAGTGGGTGAGTTTTAACTCAGACCTTGCAACATTTTTAGTCCGCCTATTTGTTCTCGCTCAATTGTCCTTTCCCTGTGATTTTTCCTAAGAGCGGGTTTAGTCCAGTTATCAGTTTTCTCAATAACCTTATCGGTACAACCCGCGCTGACAAATTGTCTTCTCCTGCGTCTTATCTTTTGCCCAATTGACCCCTATTTAATGTTAATGACTCACCATCCAAGGGCGTCCATTTTTCTGCTGACTATACGTTGGTATTGTCGATTCCGTATAACGCTTCACCAGTCGCGGTTCCTTTGGTTTGGGTAAACTCCCCGAATTTAAATTCACCATGGGCGCAGAAAATACCCGTTTCGCTACCCTCTGACAGGTTGGACAAAGCAGCGGTGTTCCTGCTTCTGCCAATGTGCGCCATTTCTCAAAATCCCCACAAGTATCACAGCGAAATTCGTATAACGGCATACCTTTATTTCTCCTTATAACCTTCTCCCTCTGCTTTATTATACTAAGTTGGCAGAATTGGCTCCTTTACCACCGTTAAATCTACATCCCGCACATCATCGGGGCTATCATTATTTTTAATTTGTCCATCTGTCCAATCTTTACATTCAATGCGAAAGACATCGCCAGGATTGACAGAAACCACGGCGGGAATATCAGGATGCCAGCGATTATGACCGACTAACTCCTGTTCTGACATGGGTTTAGTTAGGTCTACTTTAAATAGAACGTCGGGCATAGAATACCTCTGATGAATAGATTGTTTTGTTACAACTATTCAACGAGTAAATGTAAAATAATTACTGTATAATTAACTACAAAAAACAGCTTATATTTAATAGATAAGTTGTTTATTATTAATTTGAGATCACCTCCACCCTTGATATATCGTAGGGTGGGCATTGCCCACCAGCTTTAAGTCAGTACCATTCACCTTAAGTAGATGGACACAATTAAAGTTAGCGGTGGAGATTAGGGAACACCTCGGCTTCGCTCGGTGTGTCACAGGGAACAGTAAGGGTTTGAGGCTTGTTTACATAACTTAATCTAGTTAAGTCTATTTCCACCAACCTACTTAACTCGCCAATTATAAGCCTTTAGCGCTTGCTCAATCATCTCTAAACGATGAAGCCGCAGTTAGAGAAATGTCTGGCACCTTCATTGGGAGTTATTTCTGCCATCTTATAGGAGAGTGTTGGCTTATAACTGCTTAACAGCCAACCTCAAGCGCCGATGGCTTGGCGTAACCATTGAATTTGACCCAATTGTTCTGTTTTGTGGCTCAGCGTGATCGGGATTTCAATCACAAATTCTGTGCCGATACCAACTTGAGAAGTACAGGTAATTTTTCCTTTGTGTTTCTCAATAATTTGATAACTTACGGCTAATCCCAATCCTGTTCCTTGTCCGACAGGTTTTGTGGTGAAAAACGGCTCAAACAAATGCTCTTGCAAACGAGCAGGAATACCTAAACCATTATCGGAAATCCGAATAATCACGGTTGAATTTACCTCAGAGAGTTCCGTACTAATCCTAATCTGGGGTATAAAGGAATCATTCTGCTGTATTTTTTCGTCTAACGCCTCAATCGCATTACCAATAATATTGATGAACACTTGATTAAGTTGACCCGGATAACATTCGACTTTAGGCAACTGACCGAATTGTTTATTCACTTCAATCGCGGGTCGGTTGGGCTTTTTGTTGAGGCGATTCTGTAAGAGGATCAAGGTACTCTCCAACCCCTGATGTAAATCAGTTGTCTTCATCTGCGCCTCATTCAGGTGCGAAAAATGCTGTAGCGATCGCACAATGTCTTGAACCCGAACAACGCCTTCGCGAATCGAGTTGAGGGCTTTGGGAAAGTCTGTCCTGAGAAAGTCAAGCTCAACCGCTTCCATTTCCGCTTGAATTGGGGCAACAGGGTGAGGATAATACTGTTGATAGAGATCAATTAATCTGAGCAGATCACACCCATATTGATGGGCAAAGCCAACATTTCCAGAAATAAAGCCAATGGGATTATTAATCTCATGGGCAATTCCCGCCACCAACTGTCCTAAGGATGCCATTTTTTTTGTTTGTACCAACTGCGCTTGGGTATTTTTAAGTTCACACAAGGCGAGTTCTAACTGATACGCTTTTTTGCGTTCCCCGGCTTCTGACTCCCGTAAAGCGTCCTCCGCTTGTCTGCGATCGCTAATATCCCGATGAGTCCCTGTCATCCTTACCGGATTCCCGGCTTCATCCCACTCAAAGACTTTACCACGAGACAGAATCCACTTCCATTCCCCGGTTTTACATCGCATTCTAAATTCGACTTCATACGTAGGAATTAGCCGATCTACATAAGCATTTAATACGGCTTTCACTCTCGATAAATCCTCAGGATGCACCAATTGTTCAAACGCCTGAAAATTATCGTCGATTTCGTCTGGTTCATACCCCAGCATCGCTTTCCACTGCGGATTAAAATAAACCTCCCCCGTGGTTAATTGCCAATCCCATAATCCCAAATCACTCCCAGATAACGCCATTTGCAGTCGTTCTTCGGAAATGCGTAAGGCGGATTGGGTTAACACTTGTTCCGTAATATCATTTAGGGTTCCTGTGGTTCCCGAAACCGTTCCATCGGCGGCAAAATTTGTCCGCGCATGTACCTCCAACCAACGAATGTCACCCGATTGGGTCAAACAGCGCACCGTATGACGACAGGATTGTTGGACTCCAGTAATCAGTGAATCAAATTTTTCTCGCCCCTTTTGCAAGTCATCCGGATGAATACCGTTTAAAAAGGATGTCCCGATACTTTCAGCGATGGAAAAGCCAGTAATCTCTGTCCAAGCCCGATTCAGAAATGTCCAATGTCCGTGGGTGTCGGTTTGGAAAATGACTTCTTTGACATTATCGATAACCGACTGATATTTTTCCTGATTCAGACGTTGGTATTCTTGGCGTTGCTGACTGTCAATCGCATGACGCAATGCCCGAATTAAGCGGTAACTTTTGAGATTTTCTGTTACCTGATCATCCGGGGTTCCCGCTTGGATAACTTGCAGGGTTAAAGTTTCATCCTCGTTCGCCCTTAATCCGAGAATGGGTAGGGTTAAGCCTAACTGTTTGATCTGAGTAACCGTATCGAAAACGTGAGGATCAGCGTGGGATAGATGGACAACCAGAAGATCAAAGGCTTCCTGACGTAATCGGGTTAGGGCTTGACAACTCTGCCTGACTTGTTGAATAATAAACGAATATCTAATTTCTGAACATAATCCTTCTCCCAATAGTTTTATCGTTTGATACCCATCTTCAACGATGAGTACCTTCAGCGATATAGGGTTGGGGTTTGGAGTAGGGTCTAGCACCGATAACATAAGATTTGCCTAAGAACTTGCTTCTACTTAGTTTGACTGTTATTTAAGAGGCAAGATAGTGCTGTAGCAAATTAAACTGTGACAGTTTATAAACTGAACTACAGCTTGCCTGTTTATCCTCGGTATAATGGCTATTCAGATGGTTTTCAACGCTCTGCCAATTTATTTAAATCCAGATAATTGGTCTAATTAGTTCACTCTACAGAGAACGTCAGTTCGGTAATCGCCGTTAGGGGTTAAAATCCGTAAAAACTAATCCGTAAAACTTGGTCTTGTCTGTAGCTATTGTTACTCGTTTTCAGGAACGTCAGCCGACAATTTTGATTACTGAACAAGTTCTCTACAGAAAACCAGATGACACCCACACAATCGATCGAGAACCTAGTATTAGTGATTTGTAGTCAGCAACCCGTTAAGTGAATCGATGAATGGTTCCTGGGTTCGGGCTGGTTAACCGGGTCACTGCTTTTTACTGCACTACGCTAGTTCTTCGCTTAAACCTTTCTAGACGTTTTTTCCTGAACGTGATCGAAGTTGTGACTTCATGATAGTTAGGGATTCAGCCGCCAATTCATATTTTTAATATTAATTTAATCTATACTTAATATAAGTTAAAGATATAAATATCCGATTCGTTGTTCATTGTCATTTATCCGCAGTAGTTGACTCAACAAACCGAGAGCGGTGGGAATCATCAAAAGGAGGGATGGGCTAGTGTCGCCGCCTTTTTGTAGAATAACTCCACAGTCTAATTTTAACTGGTTATGAACAGAATTCATCAACTCTTTAAACTCGTTGTGATCGCGATCGCATTCACCCTAGTTCCCCTAATTTACACTCCATCTGCCTTGGCGCAAACCACACCACCGATGGCTCAAGCCATTGTCAAAAGCACCTCAGATCCCGCCCAGGTGATGGGGACTGTTAAATTTACCCAAACCCCAACCGGAATGCAAATTGTTGCAGATATTGATAATGCGCCTCTTGGCACCCATGGGTTTCATATCCATGAATTTGGCAGTTGTCAAGATGCAGGTAAAGCAGCGGGCGGTCATTTCAACCCCGATGGGGTCAAACATGGTGATTTGGTTAAAGATGGGTTTACCAGCGCCCACCCTGGAGACTTAGGCAATATCTCAGTGGCGAGTAATGGTGATGGGGGCAAAAATGTCACTGTACCCGGACTCACCTTTCATGGAAACAAATATGCGATCGCAGGTCGGGCTGTGATTGTTCACGACCAAGCCGATGACTTTGGTCAACCGACGGGTCATGCAGGCGGACGGATTGGCTGTGGTGCGATCGCGCTCGTCGGGTCATAATTTTAAGGGAAGCTCCCTGAAGGGGTGACAAGCTCGCGTCAAAGGTAGGCAGGGTATGGGGTGTGGGGTATGGGGTGTGGGGTGTGGGGTATGGGGTGTGGGGTGTGGGGTATGGGGTGTGGGGTGTGGGGTGTCTCATAAGGGTAGGTTTTTAAGATTGGGGTTTAGGTAAGACAAGGGAGACAGGTAGACCAGTAGACAAGGAAGAGTGAGAACGGAAAATAGGGCGTTTCGGCTTTTAGAAGCGAGTTTGACCGAACCTAATTTTGTACGGTTTTTCCCCCAAGTCTTCTTTCCATCCTTGTCCTCCTTGTCTTGTCCCAACCCTAAAATAAAAAACCTACACCTGTAAGCTCAGGGAAACTCCCCTAGCTTCCCTTCACCATGCCCTTATTCCTGCATCCCAGAATACAATAGTCGGGCAAATAAACGAGCGCCATCGTCATGTTTTAACTCATCATAAGTCGGAGGATGACGGTGACCAATAGCCCGTAGATCTTGGAGGAGTTCTGGATGGAATTGACAGGTAAACGAACGACGGATCAGTTTACTCTCGAAATCTTTGTAGTTAATACAGGTTGCTGAACATTCTGTCACGACTTCCGTTTCGTCAGCCGTTGAACAAAGGATTTCCACAGCAAAGGGAAGCTGCATTAACCAGGATAAGGGACTCCCGGCTAAAATATGCCGATGGGAAATAATTGCATCATGCAGCAGGCGATATGCCCAGTTTGCAAAGAGAATCGCTTCTTCATTCACTTCATCGGAGTGGAACATGGAAATATTTAATTCATGTTCATATTCAATCGACGTATCGATTACGCCTTCAAATTCATCAGCACTCACCTCATGGGCGATAATCAAGTCTTCTGGAATATCAGACGTGTCGCTATCGGGAGATTCATAATGCCATAACTGACGATAGCCTACTTCTTTCTTTTCATTGGGACCGACGGCAAATTCAGGATCATCCCAGTTTTTGGCAATCAGGTGTCCATTTTTCTTCTTCACCTGTAACGTACTCCCCACATGTTGAATATGCTGGCAGACTTTTTTCAAAGACTTTAGGGCTTTACCCTTGCGATCGCGTGCCAGATAGTCTAAGCTGAGTACCTCCTTTACTGCCCGTTTAATTAACCGAATGTGAGATTGTGCCGCCAATTGATGCCCCAAGCAGATAAATAAAGCGGGCGCACTGGTCGGCGATCGCGAAAGCAGTAGTTTATCGGTGAATGTATGCAGATCCTCCAGGGAACATTTGGCATCGTTAAAGGTGCTAGCATCGCGTACTGACGGATCACCGCCTTCTACCACCACCGCTAATCCTGACGTGATGATCGGCACAACTAACTCTGGATCAAGTACACCCGACGACCAAAACGGGAACATAATTGAATCACAATCGGCAATTTTTTGCGCCAGATACGCCACATTCAGCGACGCCCGCACCTCTTCACCAATGTGATTGCACCCGACGTGTTCCCAGGGTTCGATCACCGCGATCGCATTGCGAAATAAGTTCGGGTGCTTCATCAGGAATTCCAAGTCATCCTGGGAATTAATCACCTTTTCCAACGGCAATCCTTTGCCCCATTCAAATCCCTCGTTTTCCATCATCATGGATACGTCAGGCAAAGGATCGTCTGAATGCCGATCCGCTAAAAACCGACCCAATAAAATGTGAACCGATTCAAAATCAGATCCCCCTTCACACAAATAACCCGGACTAAGTCTCCAATCGTTGGTTGTTAATGTTTGAGGCTTAACAGATGATGAGCTCGACATCTAGATTTTACTCCTTAACACGTTTCTTTCTCTAGTCCACCCATCAACGAGTGACCCTGGTAATTCGCTATAGATAGCGTTTTCATAGAGATGCAAGAAACCCTGAACACAATTCAACAAGAAGGCTTTTAAACCTTTTGGGGTTTACAAATGATTTGTAAACGCTGTATACTTTGGTAAGTTGATTGTCTAGCGGTAAACTTGTAAAGCTGCAATCAAGATTTTCTGTTTTTAGCATATTCGTTATTGAAAGTCAATTCCCACCCTTGACCTTCAAAGGACTGAAAAAACGGTAGTATTTACTACAAAAAAATTTCTAAAAGTAAGGCAGTAGGCAATAGGGAATAGGGAATAGTGGAACAGACTTTTATGGTAGGGTCTGCTGAATAAGCCCTATGGTAGCTTGAAGCGCCCAAAAACAGTAGGGGCGCACCGACGTGCGCCCGATTTATAGCAAAAGCCAAGGAATGTTCTTCGTGAGTTGCTTAAACCGTCGCTTCTTCCAGCATCAACTTAGATCGTTTTAGTCGTTCCGGAACGGGAATCGGATAATCTCCAGTAAAACACGCCGAACAGAACGTATTCGCATTATCTTGAGTTGCCAGCATCATCCCTTCCCAACTCACATACGCCAGAGAATCCACACCAATTTGTTCAGCAATTTCCTCAACCGACTTGGTTGCAGCAATAAGCTGGTCTTGAGAATCGGTATCAATTCCATAGAAACAGGGATGAGTCACAGGGGGTGCAGACACCCGCATGTGAACCTCAGTCGCCCCGGCATCCCGTAACGCTTTGACAATCTTCCGACTCGTGGTTCCCCGGACAATGGAATCGTCCACAATAATCACTCGCTTACCCGTAAGCACATCTTTCAACGGATTCAATTTCATCCGAATCCCCGACTCTCGCATACTCTGCGTCGGTTGGATAAACGTGCGCCCCACATAGCGATTTTTAATCAACCCTTCCGCGTAGGGAATTCCCGACTCTTGGGAAAAGCCGATCGCGGCGGGAACACCGGAATCCGGTACTGCAATCACAATATCGGCGTCAGTCGGAGTTTCTTTTGCCAGTTGACGCCCTAAACGTAGCCGATAGCTGTAGATGGTTTCATCCTGCATCACGCTATCCGGGCGGGCAAAATAAATCATTTCAAATATACACAGCTTTCGTTGGGGTTTTTGACTCCAGTGGAATGACGCCATCCCAGCTTCGGTAATCCAAACCAATTCTCCCGGTTCCACATCCCGCAGGTATTCTGCCCCAATAATATCTAACCCACAGGTTTCTGAGGCGAGGACATAACGCATCGGATTTGTGCCTAAGGTGCCAATCACCAAGGGACGAACGCCATGGGGGTCACGCACTCCCATCACCCCTTCCGGCGTACCAATTACCAAACTATAGGCACCTTGGCAGAGGTTAAATGCACTAATCGCCGCGTCTAACCAATCCTTGCCTTGATCCACTTCCGCACCGATCGCGATCGCAATCATCTCAGAATCCGTCGTGGTCAAAAATTCATCATAGTTGCGGTTCTCTAAATGGGTTCGCAACTCTGGAGCATTGACTAAATTTCCATTATGTGCTAAAGCCAAAGACCCTAAGCGGGTATTCACCACAGCAGGTTGGGCATTGACAACCCGACTCGACCCCGTTGTCGAGTAACGGGTATGACCCACCGCGATTGTTCCGGGCATTTGGTTCAAAATATCTTCGTTAAAGACTTGGGAGACAAGTCCCATATTCTTATAGAGACGCACCTGTTCTCCTTCAAAGGTGGCAATCCCCGCTGATTCTTGACCCCGATGTTGCAGGGCAAACAAACCAAAATAAGTTAGCTTAGCGACATCTTCGTCTGGTGCATAGATACCAAAAACCCCGCAAGCTTCTTCAGGTTTGTCGGGGCGTTGGCTGATAATCTGATCAGATTCAGCAAGATTGGGGGTAGAGGAGTGGGGTGGCTGGAGAATCATGGGTATTAGCTTACTCCTGATAGTGGCAGTCAGTTCGACTTGTATTAACGCAAATTAATCGGGAATCGTTAATTAAACTTAACGATGCCTTAACAATATCATTAATTTGTCATTTGTCTTATGTCGTTCGTCCTTCGTCATACTCACATCCCGAATCGGCAAGTTACGTCCTTTGCCAGCCGTGACTGCCTTAACACGGCTACAAACGGCGTTCTAGAGCGTTAAAAAAGCGATCGCTCATATCTGCGATCGTAGCGTTGATTAAGGGAAGATGATCGTTCATTGAAATTTTTAATCCTTCCGATAGAGATTTAACCCTCCCCAACCGTTGCCAATGCTGGGCAGATTCCCCTAGAGACTCCCGCAGGTAAGCCTCCCAATCCCCTTGGGCTTCTGGCTTCACCGACACCAGAATCCGACTAGCGCTTTCACCAAATAAAATCTCATCCCAACGCCGTTCTAGAGACGCCTCCGTCCATCCTAAGTCAATCTCAGCCCCCAATCCGCCAGAAATACAACATTCCGCCAGCGCCACGGCTAATCCTCCCTCGGCACAATCATGGGCTGAATTCAGGAAACTGCGGCGAATTCCCTCACGACAAGCCGCTTGTACCTGACGTTCTAACTCAAACTCCACGATGGGGGGTTTCCCCGCCACAACTCCATGAATCGCGGCTAAGTATTCCGAACCCCCCAAAGTGAGATGAGGCGTAGTCACCGCTAGCGGTAATCCCAATACATAAATTAAATCACCTTCATGCTGCCATCCTTGATCACAAATTTGACTCAAATCCGGAATCGCCCCCACCATCCCAATCACTGGCGTGGGATAAATCGGTTGCGGATTGCCCTGACTATCCAAGGTTTCGTTATACAGCGAGACATTTCCCCCCGTCACAGGCGTCGCCAATTCTGCACAAGCCTCAGCGATACCCTGACAAGCCGATGCCAGTTGCCAGTATCCTATCGGCTTTTCCGGTGACCCAAAATTCAGATTATCGGTGACGGCGACAGGTTCTGCCCCCACACAGCTTAAATTACGGGCGGCTTCGGCTACGACTGCTTTTGCCCCTTGGTAGGGGTCAAGATAGATATAGCGAGAATTACAATCCACCGTAGCTGCAACACCCGATTGGCAATTTCGCCCCGATTCCGGCGGACGTAAGCGGATAATTGCTGCATCTGCACCACCGGGAAGCATCACGGTGTTATTTTGTACCTGATGGTCATACTGGCGATAGACCCAGCGTTTCGAGGCAATCGTGGGTGTATCTAAGAGTTGCAGGAGAATCTCTGTCCAGGATTTAGCCTCACCCGACAGTTCGATTCCGGTACGGTTACAACTCGGTAATGACTCAACCGTCCATTGCCACGCTTTTTTCGCATACTCTGGCGCTTCAGTCAACACATCCCGATCATAAATCGGCGTATTATCCGATAACGCCGTAGCCGGGATTTCCGCCGCCACTCCCCCTTGAAACAGAATCCGCACAATCGGTTCTTCAATCACCGTACCCGCGACAACCGCCTGCAGTTCCCAACGGTGGAAAATATCAATTAACTCCTGTTCTCGTCCCTTCTGTGCCACAAATAGCATCCGTTCCTGGGATTCCGAGAGTAAATATTCATAGGGAACCATCCCGGTTTCGCGGACAGGGATTAAATCTAAATCCAACTCAATCCCCACACCCCCCTTTGCCGCCATTTCCGAGGTGGAACAAGTAATCCCCGCCGCCCCCATATCCTGTGCCGCGACAACCGCCCCGGTTTTGAAGGCTTCTAGACAGGCTTCAATCAGACATTTTTCTAAGAAGGGGTCTCCCACTTGCACCGCTGGGCGGTCATCCATTGATTTATCGGTGAGTTCTGCACTCGCAAAACTGGCACCGCCCATACCATCGCGCCCGGTAGTAGACCCCACATACAGCACTGGATTGCCAATCCCTGACGCCCCAGACTTCACAATTTCTGGCGTTTCCATCAATCCCAGCGCCATCACATTAACCAGGGGATTCCCGGTATAAGCGGGGTCAAAGTACACCTCACCGCCAACCGTAGGGACACCAACGGAGTTACCATACCCAGAAATACCCGCCACAACCCCCGAAAATAAGCGTCGGGTGCGGGGATTATCCAGGGAACCGAAGCGCAGGGAATTCAAAACCGCGATGGGACGCGCCCCCATCGTAAAGATATCCCGCAGTATTCCACCAACACCTGTGGCTGCACCTTGATAGGGTTCCACCGCCGAGGGATGGTTATGGGATTCAATTTTAAACGCCAGTTGGAGTCCGTCGCCCAAGTTGACCACGCCAGCATTTTCCCCCGGACCCACAAGGATACGTTTCCCGGTGGTGGGGAATTGCTTGAGGAGAGGGCGGGAGTTCTTGTAGCAACAATGTTCTGACCACATAACGCCAAACATCCCCAGTTCAGCTTTATTGGGGTGACGCCCTAGACGTTTAACAATTTCCGCGTATTCGTCGGGTTTAAGTCCTTCAGCGGCGATTTCTTCGGGGGAAAAGGGGGCAGAGGAGATAGTAGACATGGAACCCTTGTACAAATGGCACAGGGATAATTGTATCGGGTAATGGGCGTCTGGCTAGTAATTCTGAATCAGAGACTGTAGGGGCGGGTTTGACGGCTATCCTTTTTTGTTGACCCAGACGTGACTAAACCCGCCCCGATAAAGGTGGCTTGGCAAGGAAATAGTTAACACGGATGGATTCACAGCGCCCCACCAGGGCGAGGAATTGGCTGAACGTAGTGAGGGCTTCAGCCCTCTTTTCGCGCTTGTGGAGCGAGAACTAAAGTTCTCACTACAAACAAAGCCCTATTTTAGCTGGGTCATGGCAGTCACCTTTGTAGGTTGGGTTGAGGAACGAAACCCAACACCCACCATCGTTAGCCTGTTGGGTTTCGCTTGCGCTCTACCCAACCTACGAACTGCGATTTGGGCGATCGCAGAAAACGGCACGCTCTCTAAGTTTTGTAAATAGTCCTTAAACCCTTACAAAGGACGAATGACAAATGACGAATGACGGTCTCCACCGTTAGCTTTTATTGTGTCCATCCACTTAGTGGTTGAATATTTAAACCGCATATATCACTGCTGACTTGCATCTGAGCGTTTGAAGGCTTCCATTAAAACTGCACCTGCCCCAAAGCAATTGTATGGGGTTGGCAAGTCATAAATTTTAAAGGGTTCCAACGGTGAAATATCCTCAGCCGTCTCCAAATCCTCAGCCAAAATTCGGATCAGTTTGAGCTTTTCCGTTGGGGTGAGTTGTCGTGCAGCAGGAAGTATCTCAGCGAGTGACATAATTACACGTTTCCCAATCGTAATAGTTTACACCAACAGCTTACTCGATGCCAGCCTGATCAGGTTCGAGACTGTAGGGGCGGGTTTTACAGCTATCCTTTTTTGTTGACCCAGATGTGACTAAACCCGCCCCGATAAACGTGGCTTGACTATCAATAAATCGCTTCAACTATCAGTTTGTAGGGTGTGTTAGCGAAGCGTAACGCACCTTTCTCATCAGTAGAGTTTGCCTCCACAATTCTAGCTGTGTCAATTCCCTAGAACAAGTCTCATGTTCATAAAAAATAATGGATTGAATCACCGTAATTTGGTGAATCCAACCCATTTATCGTTTATCACTAGAAAGCGTGCAAGGTTATTACTTCTATGACTTGGTTTTATCTTTCTGGTTCTTTTTGACAGATTTCTTCTTGAGTAATCTACCCATTCCCAAAGCAGTCACTGAACCTAGGATAGTTGCGGGTTCAGGAACGGGTTCAGGTTCTACTGAAGTTGTTGTAAAACTCGGACCAAACCAACCCGGGTTTCTTGAGGAGGAAAAATCATCCGGTCGAGTTAGACTGGCAACATTTAACGCTTCACGAGCTTCACCAAATACAATGTCAGAACTGGTCGTGATATTCAAAGGACCAAAAACAGAGGAACTAGCAACAGTAGCATCATATCCATCTGCGGGGTTGTAGTAACCAATTACATAAGTTGTGTTGGGATTGAGTTGCAGATTAGGCACACCAAGAACGCGCCATATTCCTCGGCTATCTGCACTAGCAAGAGTAGGGTTGCTTGTACCTGCTGAAAAAGTTCCTTGTAAGAGTGGGGTAGTTGAATTAGTATCCCACACTCCCACATCATGATTTCCTCTGAAACCATCACTATTTAGATCAAAAAGTAAGAGTTCATCTAGAGCAACAGTATTATTGACGGTAAAACTCCAACCGTGAATTGCATCTGCACTAGCTACAGGTGTCCCCCCCCCACTAGGATCTACTGCTATTGTTGACGCTTGAGCAAAATTAGAACAAATGAGGTTGAAGGTTAATAATGTTGCTGCTGTGCCTAATACTTTTCCTAGATTATGCATTTTGGTTACCTCTGATTTTGTTGAATTCAACGGATTAATTGATTGCCGTGATTAGCTTTATTTTGTGTCCCCCCCTTTTTTTTTGTCAAGAAATTTACTTCAACTTCACAGAGTCTTTAAACTATTAAGGTTTAAAATTGATCAGCTGTATAAATGAGTTGTGAAATAGCAATGCTGACAGAACAAGGCTTTCAGTGTCATTTTTGTTCACAAATGATTTGAACTCGCTAAAAAAAGGCATAAAACCGTATAAAGTTTTGATGAAGCGTGTCAGAAGCTCCCGACAGCGCTTACTACAAACTCTAAAGTCAGTGACATCTAGGTTAAGTCTTCTGAGCAGAAAGTACACCAAAGCGAATCAAACCACGCCGATACCCCCGACTATTGTTTCATACTCTGGCAAGGCGTAATGGGGGTCTGGCTAGTAATCCTGAATCAGAGACTGTAGGGGCGGGTTTGACGGCTATCCTTTCTTGGTTGACCCTGATGTGACTAAACCCGCCCCGATAAAGGTGGCTTGGCAAGGAGATAATTAACCGGGATGGATTCACAGCGCCCCACCAGGGCGAGGAATTGGCAGAAACTGGTTATTGAAACAGGACTGACAAGTTCCCTCAAAACTATCAATAAATCGCTTCAACCTATCAGTTTGTAGGGTGTGTTAGCGAAGCGTAACGCACCTTTACCATCAGTAGTGTGTCTTCCAGCATTGTAGCTGTGCCATGCCAGTAGTAAGGGAACCTTAGCTCTATATTGTTGGGTTTCTATATGGTTGGGTTTCCTGTCGTCAACCCAACTTACAACCTGCACGATTCACAGCGCCCCACCAGGGCGAGGGATTGGCTGAAACTGGTCATTGAAACAGGACTGGCAAGTCCCCTCAAAAGCATGAATCAACCGCTTCAACATATCAGTGTCTTCGGAGAATACAGTCATCCACACCGACCAAAATCCTCAGAAGCGCCAAGCGGTGTTTCACAAAATGAACAATACTCTCCTATTCTCGTAATTAAATCGCCCCGTGCATCTTGATACTTACGAAATAGTTTAGGGATACCTGCCGCTTCAGTAGGACAGGAACCTCGTTCAATCGGTCTCATTGCTTATCCCTACCTAGTCCAGCCGCTTCTCGTTCCATTTTCAGAAAAGCGTGATAAGCAGGATCATCACTATAGGGCATTGTCAACTCATCTAATTTAGTTTTTAGTTCTTCGATGCGTTCTGGAGGAGCATCTTTAGCGTCTTGCAGTACCCGATAATACTCTTGGGCGGCTTCCATCATCTTCTGGTAACGCTCACTTCTTTGGGGAATTTCTACCCCCATCACATACTCTGTGATATCCTCGATACTTTTATTTTCATACTCTTCTGTCGCTGCTGGTTTATCTAGATTAATCAGTTCTCCTTCTCGCAGAGATTGGATAATAAAAGGTGAATGGGTTGTGGCTACAAATTGAATATTAGGAAACGTTTTCTTTAAGTCATCAACAACTCGCCGCTGCCACTTGGGATGCAGATGCAGATCGATTTCGTCTATTAATACAATACCCGGAGTTTGTTGAGCAGCATCACGTCCGAGTTGAGGATTTAATACTGCGGCGCGATAGGCGATATCGGCAACCATACCAAACATATTCCGAAACCCATCACTCAACATCCGAAATGGTAGTATACGTCCATCATTGAATGTTGTGATCAATTCATCCTCAAGAATGTCATACCTAACACTCTGACAGTCTTCTAAACAATTAGCAATTGCCGTTTTAACAGCATCAAGTACCAGAATCGATTCTCCCCGCTGAAGCGCTGCAATTTCCATCGTTTTCAACCACCTCATCAGCACATTTGAGTTTGAGGTTGGATCTAAACAATTGACATATCCCAACATCCGCGATCCAGGTTTAATAGTTTCAACAGATTCTTCCGTGTTTTGTAGCCAGAGGCGACCTGTTCCATAATAAGCAATCAGGGGCAATAATATGTTTTCTCCTCTACGGACTTTTCCCTGAATCTGTTCTGAGAGCTTCACGATATAGGGAGAGACGATTTGTTCTACCTGTAGATTAGTTTTCCCTCTCTCGACGATTCTATCAACAAGCAGTGACTGCCTTGTCCAAGCAATTTTAGCTCCATCAACCACAGCCGTACAATCAAATACAACAGGATATTGGGGTTCAATAGTTGGTGTTTGTCCTTTTTTATATCTCACTTGACGTACATCGTCATCGCTGAACTGACGTTCGAGATGTTTAAAGTTGTCAAATTTACAAAATAGGCAACTTACACTTATTGTTATGGCATCAAGAATGGCAGTTTTGCCTGTACCATTATCTCCTACCAGCACTGTAAAGCGTTCTGGAAAATCAAATATAGTATGTTCAAAGTTTCGGAAGTTTATCAGTTCAAGGCGGTGAATTCTCATGTCTTTCTCCTGCAACGTGAGTTAATGACTGGACTCAAGGGAGACTCAGTTCGTCATTTTCCTAGATATTATGCAGTATCAGTTGTCCCATGAACCACGTTCCTGCTGGAGATATTGGTCAGCTTCTTCCGCTGTTTTAAATGGTCTTTGACCAGGCAATGAATCTAGCAAATCTATAGAGGTTTGGGGAGGTTTTTCTGTACTCAGTCCCCGACGTAGCTCTGACGGTGACGCTCCTTGATGTTTGTGCTTACTCGGCTGATGAGTCGAGTCAGACGTTTCTACTGTTTCCGAGTCGGGTTCCCACAACATTAAGTCTCCGGGTTGACAGTTAAGAGCAGCACAGAGCTTTTCCAGGGTTGCCCGTTCTAATCGTTCTGGCATTTCCTGAGAATTTTTCAACTTAGAGATAGTGACGGGATGCATTCCCGTTGCTTCCGTCAAGTCTTTATTTTTCAGGTATCGCTCAGCCATCAGCACATTCAAGCGCCATTTAACAGACATAGTTCTTCCTCAATGAGATAGGGCTATAGCTACCAATCTGGCTTTTCGTGAGCCAGTCTCGTCGTCGATGCCTCTAAGATGCCACAACTCTACTAAGGATATTATCTAGTATTTTAGCCTCAGAGTTCACATAATTAGTTGCTGAGGTTAATATTAAATTTAGTCGCGAACACTAATATTAAAGCCTCAGAGGATAAGAATGAACAACCTTGACAGATTCAAAACCCTTCTGGAAATGCTGATACCTCTGTTGGGTTTGGGTTTTACTCTGTTCAACCCAACCTACTGGCTGTAATAGCTTACACCAACAGCTTACTCGATGCCAGCCTGATCAGGTTCAGCATCAGCAACTTAATTCGGCTTATGTGCGTTATGATTTGCCACTTTTCCCTAGAACAAGTCTCATGTTCATAAAAAATAATGGATTGGATAACCGTAATTTGGTGAATCCAACCCATTCATCGTTGATCACTAGAAAGCATGAAAGGTTATTACTTCTATGACTTGGTTTTGTCTTTCTGGTTCTTTTTCGCAGATTTCTTCTTGAGTAATCGACCCATTCCCAAAGCAGTCACTGAACCTAGGATAGTTGCGGGTTCAGGAACGGGTTCAGGATCGACGTTTGGATCAACAGGAGTGAGTGTTTCTGCGCCCGCTAATATAGGAAAACCATCGTCCTCAAATAATCGAAAACTCCCAGGAAGAAGCAAGTACCCGAGGTCAGAATCTGAACTGGATAAATTGGCTCCATTTGTGAACGTACCTGACGAACGGAAAAATTGGGTTGCTTGAGTTCCATCCCACTGAAAACCATCGTTACCAAAATTGCTGCGACTGTTGCCACAAGTGCTGCTTTATCTGTAGCCATTGCCGTTGACGCGCCTAAAGCAGAAGCTGGTTCATTTGACTGGTTTTTGGAAAGTGGTATGTTCTCTGTTGAGGGGATGTTTACTACAGATATCGCAAGCGGACTCATTACCGAAGAAGATGTTTCGTCCCACACCTACACCGTGTTTGATTCAGGAAACCCTCTGTATAAGGTTGATTTAGTCGGACAGACGCTAATGGCATTTGATGGCGGTTCAGAAACCGTTATTGAAGCGTTTCATGACTTTGAATATCTCATAGGCAGTAATCAATTTAGTCCCAGCACTGATCCTGATGACCCTCTGTTCCCTATTGATTTCACCTTCCAAACCGTAGAAGGCGATGTTGAGGACCCTGACGCACCGATATTCACAGGTTTGTCTTTTGATTCTCGGACTGATACATGGTTGTTAGAACGTGATGGGGAACCATTAGCCACAACTGATGGCTTGGAGTCCGGTCCAGTTGTTGAAGCCGTTCCTGAACCCGCTTCCATCTTAGGTTTACTCGCCATTGGTGCCATGGGTGCCACTTCAGCGCTCAAGAAAAAGCAAACCCAATAACGTAATATCCTGTTCGGTGGAAGAGCCATAGTTGTAGAGACGTTCCGGCGGAACGTCTTTACTAAATGATGTACCCTCACCGTTACAAGAATAAGGGCGCAAGCCTTGCGCCCCTACATTCGCACATTTTGGCGTACCATCAGCACTTGGGAACTATGACAACTGAACAATGACCAATGACGCTCTCCACCGTTAACTTTTATGATGCCTAACGACTTAAAGTAATGTTCTCTATATTTATCCTCACCCATAACGAAGAAATCGATATCGCCGCTTGTATCGAGTCAGCCAGTCTATCTGATGATGTGATTGTCGTCGATTCCTATAGCAGTGACGCAACAGTAGAAATCGCCCAAGGCTATCCTGTCCGGATTATCCAGCATCCCTTTGAATCTCACGGCAAACAGCGCACTTGGATGTTACGCCATGTCCCCACGAAATACGACTGGATTTATATCCTGGAAGCCGATGAACGAATGACGCCTGCACTGTTTACTGAATGTTTAGCAGCGATTAGAAACTCAGAACCCGTTGGGTATTATGTGGCAGAACGAGTCATGTTTATGAACCACTGGATTCGCCACAGTACCCAATATCCTCGCTATCAGTTGCGCTTGTTCAATAAACACTAGGTTTGGTTTACCGACTATGGTCATACAGAACGAGAAGTTTGTAACGGCACCACCGGATTTTTAACAGAAACTTATCCCCACTACACCTGTTCCAAAGGCTTTAGTCGCTGGATAGACAAGCACAATCGTTACTCGACCGATGAAGCCAAAGAAACTCTTTATCAATTAAACCATCACCCGATCAATTGGTCGGATTTATTCTGGGGACGTACTGAAGTCCAACGCCGCCGCGCTTTGAAAGATTTATCCTTACGTTTACCCTTTCGTCCCCTGCTGCGCTGGTTCTATATGTATTTCTTGCTAGGGGGATGTCTAGATGGCAAAGCTGGGTTTGCTTGGTGTACGTTGCAAGCATTTTATGAGTATCTAATTTTGCTCAAAGTTTGGGAACTTAAACAAGGTCAAACGTCAGCAGGCAGGAATGTAGAATTGGTAAGGGTTACACCGACACAGGAAGTATGCGATCGCGGTGAACGGCTTAAAACTCAGGTATAGCAAGGATTTCATTTTGGGAAATTTGCCGAACAGCTTAACAGAACCTACTCCGGTACAAAAGGGTGTAGGGTGTCGGGTGTCTGTTGTCGGCTAAAAAACCTAACACCTACCACCATTCACCTCACCTATTCATCCACAACGTTTTTTCCAAACAGGAAACTTTAATACATAGTGAGCCAAAATTGCTCGCTCCCCCCCCTCACAAGGGTAGGTCTTTTAAGATTGGGGTTTAGGCAAGACAAGGAAGACAGGTAGACCAGTAGACAAGGAAGAGTGAGAACGAAAAATAGGGCGTTCCGGCTTTTAGAAGTTAGCTTGACCGAACCTAATTCTGTACGGTTTTTCCCCCTTGTCTTCTTTCCATCCTTGTCCTCATTGTCTTGTCCCCACCCTAAAATAAAAAACCTACACCTGTAAGCCACACCCCACACCCCACACGCCACACCCCACACCCCACACCCCACACCCCATACCCCATACCCCACACCCCACACCCCACACCCCATACCCCATACCCCAGCGCCAGACCTAATCCTCGATTCTTATGTCACACTAGATAAGTTCCAAAATTCAGTTGTAGTGACTCATCCTCAGGTTGAGGCAAGATGAGAATAGCTGTCTATCGTTCTGGGAACATTCTTTCCACGAGATTAACGTGATTGAAGTCGAAGTCCATTCCTCTCTACGTGCCTTTCTGCGAGAGCAAGGTCAACCCAACTGGCCCCACCATTTAACCATGGCGCGGCTGGTGGCGCGGGCTTTGCGCTTGGGGCGTTCTGCATTAATTCAAACGGGAAGTCCCCAAGAACCCTATCGCCTGAGTTACTTGGCACCTGCCTTAATCTGGCAGAACCCCGTGATGATTGTGGCACCGGTGTCAGTGCAAAAATGGCTGCTACAAGTCGAAATTCCCAGCTTGCAAGAATGGATGGGTACGAATAAGGCGATTCACGTTGGTGATACGTTCCCAGATGAGGATTTTCAAGGACTGCTGATTACCACTCCCGAAGCGTGGTTGGCAAGCCGTTTAGGGGAGAAAAGGGCGTTTCCTCCAGGTATTCCCACCCTCATTGACCAAGCGGATGATTTAGAAGACTGGGTGCGTGATCAACTCAAGTGTACAATTCACCCCCAGGATTGGCATGACCTGATGTTAGCCCATCCACAAAAGGTAGATTGGATTCGGGATAGGCGGGTACGGCTAACCAAACGCTTATTTGAGCGTCCAGCCAATCCGTATGATTGCTATCTGTTAGAATCGGACGCACAAGCGGTTCTCCAGGAGTTGTTTGCGGTCTTACAATCGGCAAATGGTGGCGAGTCTGCCTATCTACCACCCGCCTGGAAACGGTTTTGGCAATGCTGGCAATCATCCAATCAGTTTACCTGGGCAGCAATTGAGCGATCGCAGGGTCAGTTTTCCCTGTATTGTGAACCCACAGAAGTGGCAACAGCCCTGAACTCCATCTGGTCAGCACAACCGATAGTTTTAATGGGCGCGGCGCTAGATTTGGAGGCGTCGGCTGAGGTTTACCGTCAACAACTGGGTTTAGGAGAGTTAACCTGCTTAAAATTCTCGCCTGACCGCCATAGTAAACTGATTCAGCTTTATTTACCCGATGGGCTACCGATGCCCAATACGCCCCGGTTCCGCCATGCCTTGTTTCAACAAGTGCGAACCCTTTTAGGGGCAACCCATCCAGTGAAAACCCCGATCGTCATTTTAGTCGGGGATGTTCCCCTGAAAACCCAGTTAGGGGCAGTGTTAGCCGCTGAATTGGGTTCCCGGGTTCAGGTGGAAACGACCCAGTTAGAGGACAATGGTATTCTCGTCTGTGGTTGGGACTTCTGGCGCTCTCAGCAGCACTGTTTACCCTCCCCCCAATTGCTAATTATTGCCACGTTACCCCTACCCTCTCTAGAATATCCCTGGGTGGCAGGTAAAGTGGCGTATTACAAACAGCAACGGTTAGATTGGTTTCGCTTGTATCTCTTACCCGCCGCGTTGCGAGAATTACAACGGGCAGTTGCACCCGTGCGCGAGAGTCAGGGGATTGTTGCCCTCTTAGACAATCGGGTGAACCATCGCAGTTACGGGACTCAAGTCCTATCCGCGTTGAGTCCCTTTGCCCAAATTAGTTATGTGGATGACGGTTGGTTGGAATTATAAACTATTGATGTCTTGAAAAGATAAACCCTTTTCTGTCATGCTAAAAATTTTAGGATAAGAACTGTGGCTTTTAAAATCGGTTTACTGGGACTGGGAACAGTTGGCACGGGAACAGCGAAAATTTTACAAGACCCTACAGGTCGCAATCCCCTGCTGCGAGCGATTGACATTCATCGAGTCGGCGTGCGATCGCTCGATAAACCCCGATCCGTAAAGGTGCCGCCTGAGGTGATGACGACGGACTTGGAGTCGATTGTCACTGACCCAGAGATTGATATTATCGTCGAATTACTCGGAGGATTAGAACCCGCGCGATCGCTAATCCTCAAAGCCATTGCCCACTCTAAACATATTGTCACCGCCAATAAAGCCGTTATCGCCCGCTATGGGGCTGAAATCTTTACCGCCGCCGAAGAAAAAGGCGTCTATGTTCTCCTAGAAGCGGCGGTGGGTGGGGGTATCCCAGTGATTCAACCCCTGAAACAGTCCTTAGGCGTCAATCAAATTCACAGCATTACCGGGATTGTCAACGGCACCACCAATTACATTCTCACCCGCATGGAAAGCGAGGGCGGAGAATTTGCCGATATTCTGGCAGATGCCCAAAAATTAGGCTATGCCGAAGCTGATCCCACCGCCGATGTTGAAGGATTGGACGCCGCTGATAAAATTGCCATTCTCGCCTCCTTAGCCTTTGCCGGACGGATTAAGTTAGACGATGTTCACTGTGAAGGGATTCGCCAAGTCAGCGCCGCCGATATTGCCTACGCCCAGAACTTAGGCTTTGTGATTAAACTCCTGGCGGTAGCCAAGCGAGAGGCGAGGGTTTCCACCAGTGAACCCGAATCAGACATGCTACAGATTAGGGTACACCCAACTCTGGTTCCCCAAGCCCATCCCCTGGCGAGTATCCATGGGGTTTACAATGCGGTTTTGGTGGAAGGAGAACCCTTGGGACAGGTGATGTTCTTTGGTCCGGGTGCTGGTTCAGGTCCAACGGCGAGTGCGGTGGTATCCGATATTTTAAATATTGCAGCGGTATTGAAAACGGCGGGAGAAACCCATCACCTGCATCCCTTATTAAGTTGTGTGCATCAACACTATTGCAGCATCGCCCCAATCTCGGAATTAGTCACTCGATTTTATGCCCGAATTATGACCAAAGACCAACCCAGTGTAATTGGTCATCTGGGGATTAGCTTTGGTAATCATGGGGTGAGTTTAGAGTCAGTCGTACAAATTGGCTTCCAGAACGAGTTAGCTGAAATTGTGGTTGTCACCCATGATGTCCGGGAAGGAAACTTCCGCAAAGCCTTAGCCGAAATTCAGGCGTTAGAAGCGGTGGATAGTATTCCTAGTATTTTGAGAGTGCTGTAGTGCAGCAGGCGTGGAAATACTGGGGAAGCTGGGGGAGCTAGGGAAGCTGGGGAAGCTGGGGGAGTAATGATACATTTTCTCTAATAGCGGTGCAAGGGTTTGAGTTTCAGAAAATATGATATCGGGACATAAAACCCAATGTAGGGGCGAGTTTAGGGACAAAATTAATGGAGCCACCAATCACCTTTCGACAAAACCCGCCCTGCCCTAATCTTTTACCTAACCAATTCCCTTGTAGGGGCGGGTTTAGGGACAAAATTAATGGAGTCACCAATCACCTTTCGACAAAACCCGCCCTGCCCTAATCTTTCACCTAACCAATTCCCTAAAATCCCAATTTCGACATTTTTTTAGTGCGATCGCGGTTGAGAATAAGGTGGGTTGGGTTGTCCAGTTTGGGATTAATCGATTGCCTGTCGGTGGGGGAATGGGCGGGTTTTGTTGTTCCGTTATCGGTGGGGGAATGGGCGGGTTTTGTTGTTCCGTTATCGGTGGGGGAATGGGCGGGTTTTGTTGTTCCGTTATCGGTGGGGGAATGGGCGGGTTTTGTTGTTCCGTTATCTGTGAATAGCTGAATTTA